>JBBRCI010000010.1:0-50705 GCA_038204935.1 Sphingobacteriales bacterium
ATCTTATTTCTAAAATATTTAATTAGGTGTTGCGTATCTGGTTTTTTCTCCTGATATTTGCAAACTCTTTAAGAACTGAATTTTTATAACGCAACACAATATAGTCATGTCGAGAATTTGTGATTTAACTGGAAAAATGGCCATGAATGGTTACAACGTTTCCAATTCAAACGTAAAAACCAAGCGTAAGTTTTATCCTAACCTGAAGGTGAAAAAGTTTTTCATCCCTGAGGAAAACAGATGGATTACGTTAAAAGTAAGCACTTCTGCTATCAGAACCATTACTAAAAACGGGATCACTCCTGTAATTAACAAATTCCTGAAAAAGGGATTTATATAACAATAACGAATAGCAAAAAAATAATACAATGGCTAAGAAAGGCAATAGAGTTCAGGTTATTTTAGAGTGCACTGAGCATAAAGAAACTGGCATGGCGGGAATGTCTCGTTATGTAACAACTAAGAATAAGAAAAATACTACTGAGCGTTTAGAATTGAAAAAATTCAATCCGGTATTAAGAAAAGTGACTGTTCACAAAGAAATTAAATAAAAAATTGTAATCTGCCGGTTCTAACCGAACTGGAATTACATAATACATATAACAATGGCAAAGAAAGTAGTTGCAACCCTGAAAACAGGCGCAGGTAAAGAATACTCAAAAGTAATTACCATGATTAAGTCTCCAAAAACTGGCGCTTACTCATTTAAAGAATTAATCGTTCACAATGATCACGTGAAAGATGCTATCACGATAGCAAAAAATTCTTAATACCTTTTGAATGAATTTTTTTAAAGCCGCCCTCGATTCATTCGTGGGGGGCTTTTTTCGTTATCTACACATCTATGGGATTATTTGATTTTTTTAAAAAGAAAGAAACCACTGTTCAGGAACAAAAGGACCTGGATAAGAGCCTTGAAAAAACAAAGGACGGCATCTTTTCAAAATTAACTAAAGCAATTGTTGGTAAAGATACCGTGGATGAAGAAATCCTGGATGAACTGGAAGAAATCCTGGTAACTTCTGATGTTGGCGTTTCTACAACCTTAAAAATTATTTCCCGGATTGAAGCCCGAGTGGCCAGAGATAAGTATGTAAATACTTCTGAGCTTAATGCAATTCTAAGAGAAGAGGTACAGAATCTTTTGTCAGAAAATAACAGCAACGACTTTCGTAATTTTGAATATGGCAATCAAAAGCCTTATGTAATTATGGTAGTCGGCGTAAATGGAGTTGGCAAAACTACAACCATTGGCAAACTTGCTCATAAGTTAAAACTTGCCGGTAACAAAGTAGTTCTTGGCGCTGCTGACACTTTCAGAGCTGCCGCCGTAGATCAGCTTAAATTATGGGGCGAACGTGTAAATGTTCGCGTTGTTGCGCAGCCAATGGGTTCTGACCCGGCATCTGTAGCTTTTGACACTTTACAATCTGCCGTTGCAAATGGAGAAGATGTTGCTATTATTGATACGGCCGGCCGTTTGCATAATAAAGTTACCCTGATGAACGAGCTTGCCAAGATAAAGCAGGTGATGCATAAAGTAGTTCCGGGAGCACCGCATGAAATACTTTTGGTTTTGGATGCTTCAACAGGTCAGAATGCAATTGAACAATGCAGACAATTTACGCAGGCAACTGCCGTGAATGCGTTGGCTTTAACAAAATTAGATGGCACGGCAAAAGGTGGAGTTGTGATCGGAATATCCGATGAATTCAAAATCCCGGTAAAATATATCGGCGTTGGCGAAGGAGTTGATCATTTGCAATTGTTTAACAAGCAGGATTTTGTAGATTCTTTATTTAAGGGAAAAGATTAAATGATTACACTGATTATTAATTGATTACATTGATATTTTATCATTAATAATTCTATGGAATCACATTTAACAAATGATAAATTAACAAAAAAATTATTGGATGTTGTTTTACGGTTCATTCGCATCTCGGACCAGGATTCAATGAAAAAATTTACTCAATAGCATTACAAATTACTCTTCAAAAAGAAAGAATAGGATTTATTGCAGAAAAAGAATTTTTAGTATCCTTTGAAAACCAATTGGTTGGAAAGTTCAGATTTGACTTATTAATCGAAAATTCTGTGATTGTAGAATTAAAATCTGTTGTTGGCTTCCAGCCAAAACTTTTTCAAAATCAATTAATTTCTTATTTGAAAGCGAGTAAAATAAAAACCGGATTATTAATAAACTTTGGCAATCTGAGTTGCGAAGTAAAAAGACTTTCGGTTTAAAAAAAAATATTATGAGAACTAAATCGGTGGCATCGCCTTCAAAATCTGTAAAATCCTCTCCAAAACCTCGTGTAAACGTAATTACATTAGGTTGTTCTAAAAACATCCATGATTCGGAAGTTTTGATGGGGCAATTGAAAGGCAATAACCTTGATGTTGTTCACGAAGCAGAAAAAGTTTTAGCAAATGATATTGTAGTAATTAATACTTGCGGATTTATTGATAATGCAAAGCAGGAATCTATAGATACTATTTTGCAATATAGCGAGTTAAAAGAACAGGGAAAAGTTGGCAAAGTTATCGTAACCGGATGCCTTTCAGAACGCTATAAACCTGAACTTGAAGCTGAAATAACCAACGTCGATAATTATTTCGGAACCAATGATCTGCAAAATTTACTGACTTCAATTGGTGCTGATTATAAACATGAATTGTTAGGGGAACGGTTACTAACTACACCATCACATTTTTCATATTTTAAAATTGCTGAAGGATGTAACAGACCTTGTTCTTTCTGCGCAATTCCGTTAATGCGTGGAAAACACGTTTCAAAACCTATTGAAGATCTGGTAAAGGAAGCTAAATTTCTTGCTAAAAACGGAACAAAAGAATTAATTCTGATTGCTCAGGATTTAACGTATTACGGATTGGATATTTACAACAAACGTAATTTGGCAGACCTCCTAAGAAATCTCTCGGATGTGGATGGCATTGAATGGATCAGGTTACAATATGCTTATCCTTCCGGATTTCCGATGGATATTCTGGAAGTGATGAACGAACGCAGTAACATTTGCAATTATCTGGATATGCCTTTACAGCACATCACCGATACAATGTTAAAATCTATGCGCCGTGGTACAACCAAACAGAAAACCATCGACCTGGTTAATTCCATCCGCGACCGCGTACCAGAAATTGCGATGCGTACTACATTGATTTGCGGTTATCCCGGAGAGACTGATTACGATTTTCAGGAAATGAAAGATTGGGTTGAAGAAACAAAATTCGATCGTTTGGGATGTTTTACCTATTCTCACGAAGAAAAAACACATGCTCATTTATTAAATGATGATGTTTCTGAAGAAGTAAAGCAGCAACGTGTGGAAGCAATTATGGATATTCAACAGGGAATTTCTTTTGATATCAATCAGCAAAAAATTGATAAAACATTTAAAGTTCTAATTGACCGCAAAGACGGAAATTATTTTGTGGGAAGAACAGAATTTGATTCTCCGGAAGTTGATAACGAAGTGTTGATTGATGCCAAAATTGATTATGCAAACATTGGCAGTTTTGTGAATGTAAAAATCGACCGTGCAGAAGATTTCGATTTGTATGGACAAATTGTCAAATAAAGGGCTCTTTTAAAGTAATTCAGTAATTTCATCTAAATTCGCTGCGGATGAAAGCAAGTTATATCGATTACAGTGAAACCAATAGTTTTTCGCCTGCGGTGATCAGCTATCTGGAAGAAAATGAAAAATTAAAATCGTTTATTTCTGAACAACCTACTCTGGATGGTTTTACAAATTTGCTGCAAAACAAGAAAGTATTAGCTAATCGAAGCACTCTTGTAAGCGTATTAAAAAGTCAATATTCTTCCATTTTTAATCAGGTTCCAAGATTTGTTAACTCTGATAATTCTTCAGAGAATGATTCTTCAAATTCTACTCCTATTTATAAAAAAGTAGAAGAGAATATTTCCTTATTGGAGGATGAAAATACGTTTACAGTAACCACCGGCCATCAGTTAAATATTTTCACCGGACCATTGTATTTTATTTTCAAAATTGTTACGGCCATAAAACTGGCCGAGGATCTCAAACTTAAATTTCCTAATAAGAATTTTGTCCCGGTATATTGGATGGCGACAGAAGATCATGATTTTGCAGAAATAAATCACACATTTATTGCCGGCAAAAAGATAAGCTGGAATAAAGATGCATTTGGTGCCACGGGCAGATTAAGCACAAATGATATTCAGGATGCGATTAAAGAATATACCGCAGTTCTTGGAATTTCTGAAAACGCATTAGAACTTTCGCACCTAATTGAAACTGCTTATACAGATCATCCAAACCTTGCTGATGCAACCCGCTATCTGGTAAACAATTTATTTGGTCAATATGGTTTAATAGTTGTTGATGCTGATTCTCAGGAATTAAAAACTGAGTTTAAAAAATATATTGAGAAAGATATTATAGATCAATCCAGTTTCGACAACATCACATCGCAAACCGAAAAATTAACCGAAGCAGGTATTGAAACGCAAGTGAACCCGAGGGAAATAAACTTTTTTTACTTGCTTGATAATTTGCGGGAAAGAATAGTCTTTGAAAGTGAAATTTATAAGGTTTTAAATACGGATATCTCATTTTCTGAATCAGAATTAACAACTGAAATTCAAAATCATCCGGAAAGATTCAGTCCGAATGTGGTTATGCGACCTCTTTACCAGGAAGTTATTTTACCAAATATCGCTTACATTGGCGGAGGTGCTGAAATAGTTTACTGGCTTCAATTGAAGCAAAACTTCGATCATTATAAAGTTGATTTTCCGATTCTTATTCTTCGAAATTCTGCACTGATCAGCACTTATTCGCTGGACACAAAACTTAGAAAGCAAGATTTAATTTTAAAGGATATTTTTAGAGATGAGGATTTGTTAGAGAAAGAATGGGTCATAAAACACAGTCAGCATACGCTGAATTTGAACGATGAGTGGCAGGAATTAAAGTGCATTTTTGAAAAGATAAAATTGCGGGCGCATAAAATTGATGCTACACTTTCGCCCAGTACAGAAGCCGTAAAAGTAAGATTGGAGAAAGCCATTTCTAATCTCGAAAAGAAAATGATCAAAGCTGATAAACGCAATTATTCAGATTCTCTCAATCAAATCAGAAATATAAAGGCGAAGCTTTTCCCGAAAGGTGGACTGCAGGAAAGATCTGAGAATTTTGGATTATTGTACGTAAAATATGGCCAGAAATTTATTGAAACACTCCTGGAGACTTTTAAACCCCTGGATTTTAAATTTACTATTTTGCAGGACGATCAATCTTCATAAATCCTTTTATGAATTACCATACTTTTTCCGAGGAAACTCTTAGAAATTTCACAAAGCAAATCTTTTTAAAAATGGGTTGCTCTGCAGTACACGCAGATTTAGCCGCTGATGTTTTACTTAAATCAGATCTTCGCGGAATTGATTCTCATGGCGTTGCCCGCTTAAGCGGATATGTTCGTCTTTGGGAAAAAGGACGAATAAACACAAATCCGGATATAAAAATAGTTCACGAAACTCCAACAACTGCGACCGTTGACGGCGATGCCGGATTAGGTTTGGTGATTGCTCCTTTTGCTATGAAAGTAGCGATGGAGAAAGCAAAAATATATGGTTCCGGATGGGTTTCTGTTCGCAATTCAAATCATTTTGGAATTGCCGGTTATCATGCATTGATGGCTGTAGAGCAAAACATGATAGGTTTTGCCATGACAAATGCAAGTCCGTTGGTCTCTCCTACTTTTTCTAACGAACGTTTATTGGGAACTAACCCGATGTGTTATGCGTTCCCGGCAGGAAGTTATCCGCCAGTAATTATAGATATGGCAACTTCGGCGGCAGCCAACGGAAAATTAGAAATCGCACAAAGGGCAAATAAATCTGTTCCGGATGGATGGATTCAGAATAAAAAAGGAGAAATTTCTACAGATCCTCATGAGCTTAAAAATGGCGGCTCATTACTCCCATTAGGAAGCGATAGAGATCACGGAAGTCATAAAGGTTTTGGATTAAGCGCAACGGTCGATATATTATCAGCTGTACTTTCCGGAGCCAATTATGGTCCCTGGGTGCCACCGTTCGTGGCATTTTTAGAGCCACCAACAGATCCTGTGGGAAAAGGAATTGGCCATTTTGTTGGAGCTATGCGGGTAGATGGCTTTAGGCCTATCAATGAGTTTAAATCGCATATGGATAACTGGATCACCAGATTCAAATCAGCGCAAACAATAAATAAAGATCAGAAAGTAATTATACCGGGAGAACCTGAACTGGAAGCTGAAAAATTCAGAAAAGAAAATGGAATACCTATAATTGAAGCTGTTTATACTGATTTAAATGAGATAGCAGATAAATTAAAATCAGTTAGATTAACCTGATATTAAAATTAAAAAACAATCTACTTGCTGCATCCTTTTATAATTATACTATTTACAAAATCTTATAACTATGAAAAATCCAATTCCCCCAGGTAAAGATAGCGCCAATACAGATCATCAGGGAAGATCTACCTCTAACAGGGCATTTGAAGATAAGAGAGAAGTTTTAAAATCAAGAGGAATTTCTAATTCAGGTGGCCAGATGTCTGATCAAACGGATAACAAACAAGCCACGGTGAATAAAGGAAATGTAAATCCGGATGTTCAGGGAAAGAAGCATGCTCCACAAAAGCCCAGCGAAAGTTCTCCTAAAAAGAAATAAGATCAGAGTATGCGCAGCATGCAGCTGCGCATATTTGGATTACTAATAGATACCTCCAAAGATTCTGTTCCAGCGAATCTTACTTAAAAATGTTCCGTTGGTATCCCAGCTCATCCACACAAATAAAGCCTTCCCAACGATGTGATCCTCGGGTACAAAACCCCAATAGCGGGAATCCAGAGAATTATGACGGTTATCCCCCATCATCCAATAATAGTTTTGTTTAAAAGTATAACTATCAGTTTTCTGACCATTAATTAAATAATCATTTCCTGATTTCTCCAATTTATTTCCTTCATAAACGGTTATCGCACGCTCATATAATGGAAAATTAGTGCTATCCAATTTTACCGTCCAGCCTTTTTCAGGAATAATTAAGGGACCGAAATTGTCTTCGTTCCATTTAAAGTTTTGATTATGAGGGAAAATCTGAGGTTCAAACTCATTTATCGGACGAACAATTGGCGCAACTGATTTAACATTAGACCAACCTTTTATTGTTTTTGCCTGCTCAGAAGTCATGTTAAAATAATAATCATCTGCAGTTGCACGCATCACTTCAATATGCATTTCATTTAATCTATCCGGATTAAAATCTGTTCCATCAGATTTTACAGCATAATTTGTTTCGCCAAACTGAGGCACTTCTGCAGGCTGACCGTTGATGTAAACTCTTGCATTAATTATGCGAAGCGTGTCGCCCGAAATTCCAATACAACGTTTGATATAGTTTTCACGCTTATCTACAGGGCGGTAATACGGTGAATCAGCTTCCATGGGGTAATTAAAAACTACCACATCATTTCGTTTGATTTCACTTAATCCCGGCAAACGGTGATATTTCCATTGAATGCCATCCCAATATGCTTTAGTTCCGGTAATTGGCATAGTATGATGCGCAAAGGGAAAAGACACTGGCGTGATGGGTAACCTGGCACCGTAATTAACTTTGCTAACAAATAAAAAGTCGCCAACCAACAATGTTTTTTCCATTGATCCGGTTGGGATTGTGTAAGCTTCTATAAATAAACCTCTTATCAAAGTAGCTGCAATAACAGCAAAAAGAATGGCATCAAACCATTCTCTGCCAGCACTTTTTTTCTCTTTAGTCTTATTCTTTTGTGAAGTATCTTTTCTCCAGAATTTCCAATTCATGTTAAATATTTTGCAACAATATAGGGTTTAAACGCTAAAATCAAACATATCTGCTATTTTATAAAATCCCTGACGGTTTTGCAGCCACTCGGCTGCCAACACAGCACCTAATGCAAAACCCGCCCGATTATGTGCAGTATGTTTAAATTCAATTTCATCAACTTCAGAACTATAAATAACAGTATGAGTTCCGGGCACACCTTCAATACGGTGAGATTCTATTAAAAGCTGATCCTGTTTTGAGATCACTTCTTTATCATCACCAACGAGTTCATTTACCCATTCGGTTTTATTATCCAATCCTTCTAAAATTCCTTCGGCAATGGTAATTGCTGTTCCGCTTGGCGAATCCAGCTTTTCCAGATGATGTATTTCTTCTACCTGTACGTCATACTGGCTGTAACGGTTCATTATTTTTGCCAATACTTTATTTACATGAAAAAATACATTTACCCCAACACTGAAATTAGATGCATACAATAATGAATTGTTACCTTCTTCACAAGCGGCTTTAACCTCAGATATTTTATTGTACCAGCCAGTTGTGCCTACAACCACCGGAACACCGGCTTCAAAACACAAATTAATATTTCCAAGTACCGTATCCGGAGTACTGAAATCAATAGCAACATCTGCTTTTTGCAGATTTTCTGTGGTTAAATCATCCAAAGAATCTGCATCTATTTTCAGAACCACTTCATGACCACGATCTGTTGCCAGCTGGTCTATTATTTTACCCATTTTACCATAACCCAATAAGGCTAGTTTCATATGATAAGGATTAAATTGATTTTAATATAAGTCTGCGGCTTCCCATCAAAAATTAAAGAGATAAAGTGAATTTAACTCCCGGCAGGGGCAAATTTAAAGCATTTACAGCAGGATTTTTCTGGAATGTTGGTTTTACCTGTAAGGTGAGATCATCCGTAATATCAAAACGGAAAAACTTCGCATCGATATAAGCATCAACAATGTTTATAGCATAAAATGCAAGACCACCTAAAATGCTCAGATCACGATTTCTTCTGTAACCATCTTTTATGGTTATTATACCTGTATTGCTGTAGCCCGCATATTGCGGTTTGCCCGAAACTCTTAAACTATCTGGAACTGTTGCATTAAATGCTCTGATTTGGGCTTCCTTTAAAAATATTTTATAATTCGTTTGATTGAAATCATAGACCAAACCTATACCTACAAAACCTCCGTAAACCAATGGAACTTTCCACCATCTATGGTTGGTTATTTGTCCCCATCCTGGAATAATTGCAGAACGAATTGCCGCTCTGCGGGGCATTTTCTCTATTTCTAATCTTGCGGCGTCTTTTACAACAACAGGTTCAGTTTTTAAAACAGGTTTCACTGTTTTCAGAACAGTATCCTTTTTTGCGGTAACCGAATCGGGATTTTGAGCGAAAGATTCAGCATTTAAGCAAAGCGAAATTCCTGCCAGAAAAACGAATATTTTATAGATCATTACCAGTCCAGCATTTCCAATATACGATTCAAATCATCTTCAGACATAAACGGAATCTCTATTGCGCCGGTTCCCTTATCTTCTACTTTTAGTTTAACGCGGGTCCCGAATTTTGACGCCAGATCATCCTGAATTTTCTGAAACTGAAAGGACATCGATTTTGTTTTATTTCCCGGTTTTACTTTATTACCGGCTTTCTGCAATTCGCGAACAAGTTCTTCAACTTTACGCACAGAAAGTCCGTTTTTGATAATTTGTTTATGAATATACAATTGCTTTTCTACATCTTCAACAGAGATCAGCGCACGGGCATGGCCCATAGAAATTTCGCTGTCGCGGATGGAAGCCTGAATTGACGGAGGAAGTTTTAACAATCTCAGGTAATTGGTAACAGTAGAACGGCTTTTGCTCACGCGATCTCCAAGTTCTTCCTGTTTTAAACTGCATTCCTCAATCATCCGCTGAAAGCTGATTGCGACTTCTATAGCGTTTAAGTTTTCACGCTGAATATTTTCTATCAAAGCCATTTCCAGCATTTGCTGGTCGTTGGCGGTACGTACATACGCCGGAACTTCAGTTAATCCGGCAAGTTTAGAAGCCCTTAAACGGCGTTCTCCGGATATAAGCTGATAGGTATTCTGACCAACCTTACGAACCGTAATAGGTTGTATAAGTCCTTGTAGTTTAATAGAATCAGATAATTCCTTTAAAGCTTCTGGTTCAAAATCTGTACGCGGCTGAAATGGATTTACCTCTACCTGATTAATCTGAACATGACTGATAGTTCCTAAAGAAGCACCTTCATTGCTAACTTGCTGCCTGTTATTCTGAACAACTTCGGTATCATCCAATAATGCACTTAACCCTTTTCCTAATCCTGTTTTTTTCTGATACGTCATTTGTTATACTATTGCTTGTTTCACTGCACCCTCTTCAGACAGCATTCCGTTTTTCTGAATTATTTCTCTGGCCAGATTGAGGTAATTGATTGCACCTTTGCAATTTGCATCATGCATAATTACAGAAACTCCATAACTCGGCGCTTCGCTTAATCGCGTATTACGCTGAATAATTGTATCAAAAACCAGATCCTGAAAATGTGTTTTCACCTCTTCTACAACCTGATTAGATAAACGCAGCCGAACATCATACATTGTTAAAAGAATTCCTTCAATTTCTAAGGCAGTATTTAAACGGTTTTGAACAATTTTAATAGTGTTTAATAATTTCCCTAAACCTTCTAAAGCAAAATATTCGCACTGAACCGGAATAATTACAGAATCTGCTGCAGATAATGCATTAATGGTAATCAATCCCAATGATGGCGAACAATCAATAATTATAAAATCATAATCATCGCGGATCTTATCCAGAACTGCTTTCATTTTATATTCCCTATCAACCAGGTTGATCATCTCTATTTCGGCACCCACCAGATCAATATGCGCCGGCAATAGATCTAAATTGGGCGTATGTGTTTTCTGAATGGCATCTCTGGGATCAATCTCGTTGATGATACACTCATAAATACTTGCTTTTATGGTTCGGGGGTCAAATCCAATTCCGGAAGTTGTATTGGCTTGAGGATCAGCATCTACAAGTAAGGTACGATATTCTAGAACAGCTAAACTAGCCGCCAGGTTTATAGATGAAGTAGTTTTACCAACTCCACCTTTCTGGTTGGCTAAAGCGATTATTTTACTCATAATCAGTATTAAAATTTATAAAACTTGATATTAAAAATCAAAAAACTATGGGTTTTAAGTCAATCAAAATGTTAATTTTGAGCGCCAAAAACGGCCTTTTTAATAACCGACTAAGATACTAACTTTAAACAATTTAATCCGCGGGGCGAGAGTTCGTTTTGCACATCTTATCCACAAATGATCACCATAATTGCAGCAACCAATCGTCCCGGAAGTAATACGCTTAAACTGGCAAAACATTATCAGCAGGCTTTAAAGGAAAAAGGCACAATTGCCGAAGTCCTTTCATTGGAAGATTTGCCAGCCAATTTTATAGCTTCAGATATGTATGGAAAACGTTCTGACGCTTTTATGGATATCCAAAATAAAATCACGGCAAGCAGTAAATTTATTCTTGTGGTTCCGGAATATAACGGAAGTTTTCCAGGTGTTTTAAAAACATTTATTGATGCTTGTAAATTTCCGGAAAGTTTTTACGGTAAAAAAGTAGCGCTAGTGGGCTTATCGTCTGGCAAGTACGGAAATGTTCGCGGCATTGAGCATTTAACCGGAATCTGCCATTATATTCATTTACATGTGATGCCTTTACGTCTTCATATTCCTGCCTTTGACCAGGAGCTTGACCATGATGGACATTTGATTAAGGAAGATACTTTACGTTTTATTGATCAGCAGGCAGAGCAATTTATTGCTTACTAAAGAGCACCCTCTATCAGTTTTGCAACTAAAAATGCAGCTAAAGCAGCCAGGGCACCAATAAAAACAACTTTTATAGCGCCATTCAGCGGGTTTTGTCCGGTTACTTTACTTTTAAAATAGCCAAATACAAACAGGCAAATAGCGGTAATAATGCTCGAATCAATTAATCCGTCGATAGAATTTTTAACAAAAAAATACGGCGACAGCGGAATTATTCCGCCAACTATGTAAGCAATTCCAATAGTTAAAGCACTTTGTCTTGCCCTATCGGGATGCGGTTCTTCCAAGCCGAGCTCATACTTCATCATAAATTCTACCCATTTATCCTTGTCCTTAGACATTTCATCGGCAATCTCATGCTGAAGTTTTTCTGACAAGCCAAAATCGGCAAATACTTCTCTCACTTCTGTCTTTTCCTTTTCAGGAAACATTTCAACTTCTTCGTATTCTCTCTTTAATTCTGATGAATAATGATCGGCTTCTGTTCTTCCCGCTAAAAATCCACCTAATCCCATGGCAATGGAGCCTGCTGCTATTTCTGCGATACCAGCCGTAACCACAATAGTTGAAGAATTTACTGCACCACTCAAACCCGCAGCCAATGCAAAAGGAACCGTCAATCCATCGGCCATGCCAATAACAATATCCCGAATGGTGTCTGAGCTGCGTAAATGTTCTTCCTTGTGCATTTTTAAATATATAAAAGCTATCGCGATTTAAACCAATAATTACTGAACGTTAAATTTTATCCAGCCTTCTCCTTCATAACCAAAAATAAATTGTTTGGGATGAATGATCTCAGCCAGAATTTCAATGCTATCAACAATCCGCGGACCAGAACGATTGAAATATTGGTTACCATCCGCAATGTAAACCTGGTTATTTTTAACAGCATTTAGTTCAGTCCAGCCTGGCAATTCCAAAAATGTATTTATTTCTTTCATGGTTTGCCCGATTGAAAAACCGCAAGGCATAATCAGCAATATTTCAGGATTTGCAGCAATTAAATCCTCAAATTCAATAAAAGAAGAATGCTGACCTTTTGCAGCCAGAACCGGGTTTCCGCCAGCAATCTCTACGAGACCCGGAGTCCAGTTTCCAGCAATCATCAATGGTTTTATCCATTCTATACAGGCAACTTTAGGTTTCGTCTCAATAAATTTCAGCTTATGCTTAATTATATTGATGCGTTCTTCCATTTCTTCCAATAGAATTTCTGCTTGCTCAGGTACATTCAAAATGGTTCCTGTACTTTTGATTTCGTCCAGAATATCCTGTAAAGAATTTGGATTTAAAGAAATGATCTCAACTTTCTTATCTATATATCCGCTTAAAGCGATCTTTACATCTTCAAAAGAAACGGCGCAAACATCACATTGAGCCTGCGTAATTATTACATCCGGAGCCAATTCTTTGATCAGATCTTTATCTATTGAGTACAATGATAAACCATCTTTTAAAATATCTTTAACCTGCTGATCTATTTCGTCACTTTTTTGTTCTGAATTAATTTTAGAGGAAGTGCAGGCCGGCAAAGCTTTAACAAATTCCGGATAATCGCATTCATGCGAGCGACCAACAAGGTTTTCTCCTAAACCAAGTGCGACAATTATTTCTGTTGCGGCAGGTAATAGGGAGATTATTTTTTTATGCGTCATTAATGATTTAATTTGTGCAAATGTACAAATCGCAATTAAGCCTGCGAATGCGAACATTTAAACTGTTATCAATTTAAAAATATATAGCTAAAGAATTAATGAATCTACACCTCAGAACCATTGTTTTAAGTCTTGGTTTTTTACTTTTAATACTTTCATGCAACAACAGCAAAGAAACTTCGGGCAAAACAGTTTTTAATTTCAATTTAAATGATGGCTTAACGTCTTTAGATCCGGCTTTTGCCCGAAACCAAAATGCACTTTGGATGGTGAACCAATTATTTAACGGATTAGTGCAGGTAGATGATGATTTGAAAACCATACCGGCAATTGCTAAAAGCTGGGAAATTTCGCCGGATGGCAAAAGCTATACATTCCATTTACGTAATGATGTTTTCTTCCACGATGATCCGATTTTCCCGAACGGCAAAGGACGAAAAGTTGTAGCCGCTGATTTTGTTTATAGCTTCAGCCGTATTATTGATCCAAAAGTTGCTTCATCGGGAGCCTGGATTTTTAATGATAAACTTAGCAGCAATAATTCATTTGAAGCTGCTAATGACAGCACACTTTTAATTCATTTAAAAAAGCCTTTCACACCTTTTCTGAGTATGCTTACCGCTCAGTATTGCTCGGTAGTTCCGCACGAAATTACCGAACATTATGGCAAAGATTTCCGTCATCATCCAATTGGAACCGGACCATTCAAGTTTAAATACTGGAAAGAAGGTGAAATTCTGGTCTTCCTGAAAAATGAAAATTATTGGGAGAGCGACGGAAAACAGAAACTACCATATCTGGATGCCATTCGTTCTACTTTTATTCCTGATAAGCAAACTGCTTTTATGGAATTTATTAAGAAAAACCTCGACTTTTTTAATGGAATTGATGGTAGCTACCGCGATGATATTCTGACCAAATCCGGCAAAATGACCCGAAAATATACCGGCAAGTTTCAGCTGCGCACCGGACCCTATCTCAACACAGAATATTTAGGAATTTTAGTGGATAGCAGCATGTCGATCGTTAAAAACTCACCATTAAAAAACAAGAAAATCCGGCAGGCAATTAACTATTCTATTGACCGAAAAAAGATGGTGAAATATCTTCGGAACAGTATTGGCACGCCCGGACACGCAGGTTTTATCCCGAAAGGAATGCCCGGATTTGATATGGAAGCTGTAAAAGGCTATGAATACAATCCGGAACTAGCTAGAAAACTTCTTGCAGAATCAGGATTCCCAAACGGCGAAGGAATGCCGGAAGTGAAACTGCAGACTTCTACAACTTATAAAGACTTGATTGAATTTGTGCAGGGCGAATTAACGGCGGTAGGAATTAAATGTAAAGTTGAGGTAAATCAAACGTCTAGCTTGCGGGAACTGATTGCTAAAAAAAGTGTCAACTTTTTCCGTGGATCCTGGATCGCGGATTATCCGGATGCGGAAAATTATCTTTCAGTTTTTTACTCCAAAAACTTCGTCCCGATAGGACCAAATTATACCAGTTTTAAAAACAAAAAGTTTGATGCACTTTTTGAACGTTCCTTTTCCGAAACTGATGATGAGAAACGTTATGCTTTGTATCGCGAGATGGACAACCTGGTGATGGAGGAATCGCCCGTTGTGATTTTATTCTACGATCAGCTGATCAATCTTTATCAGAATAACATAAGTGGCTTAAGCAATAATGCCCAAAATTTACTCATCCTGAAAAAGGTAAAAAAGAACTAAAAAAAGCCGGCAACTTTTCAGAAACCGGCTTTCCTAATCAAAACTAAAATCTTATTGCTGACCTGCGCCCTGATCACCTTGTTTAAGGTCATCATTATTTACACGCTTTTTCTTTTGATTTGGATTGAAATTCATTTTACCAAACTGCCAGCTGAAATTAACACCAACAGAACGGAAAGGAATAGAGAAGTTAGAAGACTGCACAAAATTCTGCGCATTAATGTTCGATTTAAAGTTTTTGCGCTCGTTTAACGGATCAATAATATTTAAACCGATGCTTCCTTTCTTTTTAAGTATTTCTTTTTTCATACCGATGTTCCACATGTTGAAACCAGCATTAGTTCCCTGCGAAGTACGACGAGGTGAATTCAGTATAAAGAAAGTTTCTGCTGTAAAACCTTTCGGGAAGATCATACTTGCACTTAAAAAAGAATTGTAATTAACATACGTTTGATCTGTTTGGCTATTTGAAAAACCAGTAGGCTGTATATCGTAAGTTGATAAATTTACATTTCCTCTTAACGTTAATTTTGAAACCGGATTAATTGAGCCGAATAAATTCATTCCGAAAGAGTTATTTGTACCAATATTATCAAAAGTCTGAATGTTGACTTCGTTTCCAGTTGTTAAATCTGTTCCTTTCTTAATAAAACTTTCAATAACATTTTGCGTGTTGCGATAGTAAAGTGAGGCATTGAATACAGTTGTTTTCACGAAAGTGGAAAACCCTAATTCAATATTATTAGAAACTTCAGGAGATAAATATGGATTTCCTTCCGACTGGTTTATCAAATCACTTGAATTTCTGAATGGATTTAAGTAAAATAAACTTGGACGCTGAATACGTTTGCTATAGCTGATTTTTACAGTTCTGAAATTTTTAAAAGTTCTGGAAACAGTTACCGTTGGAACAAAATTCATGTAATCATTTTCAAAAGGAACAACGTTACCGGAAGTCGAATTACCGGAAATTTTGGTGTATTCAACACGGGCTCCTAATTTAACACCGTAATTTTTTGCCAGCGTAAAACCTAATGTAGAATATCCAGCAGCTACATCCTGACTATAATCAAACTCATTAGAACGATCTGCGTTACGAACAAAGTTACTACCCGATGCAGTATCAATTAAGGTCGTGCTATTAATATTTCTTAAAATGGTTTTAAATCCAGATTCAAGAGTTACTTTTTTGAAAGGTTGTACGTAATCTGTTTGCAAAGTAACTTCCTTATTGTTCGCATCATTATTGCCAATTTCATCCGGATTTATGCCCCCATTAAAAAGAGTAGTATAATCCTGTATGTTTTTACTTTGGCTTAATTGTCCGGCAAAAGATAATTCATGACCGGCTTTTTTGAATTTATGTGTGTAATCCATGTTCCAGTCAAAACCAGGGATTTTGATTTCCCTGTCCGTATTACTCACAGAAACATCATTTCCGCTTGGTAAATATCTGATTGAATTTACATCTCCGGCAAAGTTATTTCCAAAGCGGTTAAAGCTCAACGTAGATGTAACTCCGTTAAAACTGTTAAAGTCATAATCGGCGCCAACAGAACCACGGTAACCTAAGCGTGAAAATTTACTGTTGCTTGTCTGGTTAAAAATCGGGTTTCCCTGAAGATCAGTTTGATTAAAATCTACCTGACTTGTAGTTGGCCAGCCACCATGTCCGCCAATATTTCCGGTTAAACCTAATCTTCCGGTTTTTACATTTAAGTTGGCATTACCATTATTCTGGCGTGTACCAAAACCGCCACTTAAAGAGCCGCTAACGCCGGCAATATCTTTCTTTTTGGTGATGATGTTTATGATCCCCGAGGTTCCTTCAGCATCATATTTTGCAGACGGACTTGTAATTACTTCCACATTTTTGATCTGATCTGCAGGAATCATTTTCAAAGCATCCGCCATATTATTAGCCATCGAACCGGATGGTTTTCCGTTAATCAGAACTCTAACATTCTGGCTTCCGCGTAATGATACATTTCCGTCAATATCTACTGAAAGCAATGGAACTTTACGTAAGACATCCGTTGCGTTTCCACCACCAACCGTTACATCGCGTTCGGCGTTATAAACTATTTTGTCAATTTTATTCTCAATTATCGCTGCAGAACCTGTAACCTGAACTTCATTCAGCATTTTCTGATTTGGCGAAAGAATGATCTTACCAATATTTAAATCAGGTTTCTCCTGACTTGTTTTGATCGGATCAATCACTTTTGTTTCGTAGCCTAAAAAAGCAATTACGATGCGGTAACTTCCCGGAGCAACATTTTCTACTTTAAAACTTCCTCTATCATCTGTTAAAGATCCATTTGTAGTTTTAGTTCCGCCACTGCGGCCCAATCCAATGGTTGCATATTCAATAGGTTGCTGCGTTAAAGAGTCGATAATTAATCCGGAAACTCTCCCGGTAATTGATGGTGCGCCGCCACCAGGTGCCTGCGCCATCGCGGCAGCCATATATAAGGTTAATGATAATAGCAAAAGTAAACGCTTCATATAAATTTTGTTTTTTTATTAGTCGCGAAGATAAATCTAATGTTACAGCCGAACAGTCAAGAAATTGTTAAAAGGGGTAACATCTGAGTTACAGCTATAGAGAAATTGTTAAAATAAAAAAGGGGCGTAAGCCCCTTAATCTTGATCTTTAATTATTTAGACAACAATATTTACAATTTTCCCTTTCACAAAAATCATCTTTTTAGGAGACTTCCCGTCCAGGTATCGTTTCACATCTTCATTATTTAAAACAAGTTGCTCAACTTCCTGCTGATTTAGGCTTAATGAAATATTTAGGTTCATTTTCATCTTTCCGTTTATAGAAATCGGGTAAGCAAATTCATTCTCAACTAAAAACTCCGGATTAAATACGGGATATTCTGCAAAAGATAAGGTTCCGGCTTCGTTTCCTAAAAGAACCCATAGTTCTTCCGTGATGTGCGGCGCATACGGATGCAGAACTTTTACTAATTGCTGCAAAATCTCACGCTTATTGCATTTCAAATCCGTTAATTCATTTACACAGATCATAAAGCTGGAAACCGATGTATTGAACGAAAAGCGTTCAATATCTTCTTCCGCTTTGCGGATAATTTTATGCAAAGCTTTTTGTTCTGCTTTTGTTGGTTCTTCATCACTTACCGCAAAATTAAACTGATCGTCGTGAAACAGCTTCCAGAATTTGCGAAGAAACTTAAAAACGCCTTCAATGCCGTTTGTATTCCATGGCTTGCTTTGCTCCAGCGGACCTAAAAACATCTCGTACAAACGCAAGGTGTCGGCTCCGTAACGCTCAATAATATCATCGGGGCTAACCACGTTGAACTTGGATTTAGACATTTTTTCCACTTCAACGCCGCAAATATATTTTCCATTTTCAAGGATAAATTCTGCGCCTTTATATTCCTCACGGGATTTTTTTAAAGCTTCCAGATTCAGAATTTCGTGCTCTACAATATTTACATCAACATGCAAAGCAGTTGTTTGGTATTGATCTTTTAAACCATAAGACACAAATACATTTTTTTTCTCCTCGCCTTGCTGCTTTACGCGATACACAAAATTCGATCTTCCCTGAATCATTCCCTGGTTGATCAATTTTTTGAAAGGCTCCTCCTCTACTACATATCCCAGATCTTTTAAAAATTTGTTCCAGAAACGACTGTAAAGTAAATGTCCGGTGGCATGCTCAGATCCGCCGATGTAAAGATCTACATCACGCCAGTATTTAATAGCAGACCCGGGAGTAAAAACCTCTTCGTTTCGCCCTTCCGGCGAAGCCATATATCTGTACCAATACCAGCTTGAACCTGCCCAACCTGGCATGGTGCTCAATTCATATTCATAATGCTGCTGATATTTCCAATCTTCTGCTCTGCCCAACGGTGGTTCTCCGCTTTCTGTAGGCAAATATTTATCAACTTCCGGCAACACTAGCGGAAGCTCTTTTTCATCAATTAAATAAGGCAATCCATCTTTAAAATAAACTGGTACAGGTTCGCCCCAATAACGCTGGCGACCAAAAATGGCATCCCGCATACGATAGTTAACTTTCGCTTTTCCCGCATTCAGTTCTTCCAGTTTTGCAATTAAAAGCGGAACAGCTTCCTGATATGTTAATCCATTGATTATATCTGAATTGATATACCGACCTTCTTTTGTTGGTTCTGCCTGCGCATCTAAATTATGTTGCGCATCAGAAATTGCCGGAATAGGCAAATTGTATTTTTTTGCAAATAACCAATCGCGTTGATCTCCGGAAGGAACAGCCATAACAGCTCCGGTTCCGTATCCGGCCAAAACGTAATCAGCAATATAAACCGGAATTTTTTCTCCACTTAGCGGATGAATAGCATAAGCGCCGGTAAATGCACCGGAAACTGCTTTTGTGTCTGCCATACGATCCAACTCAGTTTTCTTTTGAGTTTGCAAAATATATGCTTCCACTTCTGCTTTTTGCTCGGGTGTTGTGATTTTCTGAACCAGTTCATGCTCCGGTGCTAAAACCAAAAATGAAGCTCCGTAAATTGTATCAACACGTGTTGTAAAAACTTCAATAGCCTCTCCCTTACCCTCTCCAAAGGAGAGGGAATCGTTCACGTCAAAGTTACCTCCCTCTCCCTTGCCCTCTCCAAAGGAGAGGGAATTGGTCTCTGCTAATTTGTCTGCGTCACCTTCTGAGAGGGCCGGGGAGAGGCCAAATTTTACCATTGCTCCTACACTTTTCCCGATCCAGTTACGCTGCATTTCTTTTAGCGGCTCCGGAAAATCTATAGTATCTAAACCTTGCAAAAGTCGGTCGGCATAAGCAGAAATACGCATGCTCCATTGCATCATTTTCTTTTGCTGTACCGGAAATCCGCCACGCTCAGAAACGCCATCTTTAACTTCATCGTTTGCCAAAACTGTTCCTAATTTCGGGCACCAGTTTACTGTGCTTTCGCGAAGGTAGGTTAAGCGATATTTCAATAATATTTCCTGTTGCTCTTTCTCGGGTTTTGATTTCCATTCTTCAGCAGAAAATTCCGCAATGTCTTCATCGGCAACAGCCTGAATGTTTTTATTTCCTGAAGTTTCAAATTTTGAAATTAAGTTAGATATAGGTTCCGCTTTATCAGATTCAAGGTTATACCATGAATTGAATAATTGCATAAATATCCATTGCGTCCATTTATAATATTCTGGATCACTGGTTCTTAGCTCGCGACTCCAGTCGAAAGAAAATCCAATATTATCTAATTGCTCGCGATAGCGGGCAATATTTGTATCAGTGGTAATTGCCGGATGCTGACCGGTTTGTATGGCGTATTGCTCTGCCGGAAGTCCGAAAGAGTCATAACCCATCGGGTGCAATACATTAAATCCTTTTAAGCGTTTGTATCTTGAAAATATATCGGAAGCGATATAACCCAACGGATGACCCACGTGCAAACCTGCTCCGGAAGGATAAGGGAACATGTCGAGCACATAATATTTTGGCTTTGCTGAATTGTTATCTACTTTATATGTTTGATTTTCGGCCCAGAATCCCTGCCATTTTTTCTCTATATCTCTAAACTGATAGTCCATTTCGCATTTTAGATAAGTTGCGAAAATACTAAAATCAAAACGTTTTTTGAATGTGCAGATAGATTGACCGCTTAATTATGATTTTTAATCCATTAACAAAACTTTAACATGCTTAATTCTACACTTAATCCTTTATTATTTACGTTTGTAGACTGAAATCTTTATTTTCGCAGTTCATTAGAATATATATGGAAGAATTCGAGACCAGTACCTCCGCAAAAAAGACTAAAACAATTTACGTTTCAACAGTGATCAGTATTGCACTGGTTTTATTGATGATCGGTTTATTGGGTTTAATCGTTGTTCACGCAAAAAACCTGTCTAACTATGTGAAGGAAAATATTGTACTGAATATTATTGTAAATGATGGCGCCAAAGAAGTTGATGTTCTGGCACTTCAGAAACAAATAGACTCGAATCCGTATGTTTTAAAAACCCAATATGTAAGCAAGGAACTTGCAGCAAGAAATTTAACCAAAGATTTGGGCGAAGATTTTGTGGAATTTTTAGGTTACAATCCACTTTTGTCTTCCATAGATGTTTACCTGAAAGCAGATTATGCCAATTCAGAAAGCATAAATACATTTACAAAACAGCTCAGCAAAAACCCCTTGATAAAGGAAGCGATCTATCAGAAATCTCTGATTGATATGGTTAACCAAAATATTCGTGGTATTGGTTTGGTAATTTTGGCTTTCGCCGGAATACTTTTAATTATCGCAATTGCTCTAATTAACAATACCATTCGTCTGGCAATTTACTCTCAGCGTTTCCTGATTAAAAGTATGCAGCTGGTTGGCGGAACGAGAACCTTTATTCGGAAACCTTTTATGACCTACGGCATTATGCATGGTCTACTTGCCGGCCTAATAGCTATTATTCTCCTTTTAGGAATTCTTTATCTTGCACAGCAGCAAATTCCGGAAATGGTAATTCTAAGAAACTGGTTCGAATTTGGGATTGTATTTGCGGGAGTTATAGGTATTGGCATTTTGATTTCGGGTTTAAGCACCTATTTTGCGGTAAGCAAATTCTTAAGACTAAAAATTTACGATTTATATAGATAATGGCACAAAAAAATATCCCGAATACGGAAAGCCCTACAGAACATTTTGTTTTCGGCAAAGTAAATTATCGTTGGTTATTAATAAGCATAGCCGTTGTAGTTTTAGGATTTATCCTGATGATTGGAGAATCTGACATTTACGATTTCAGGAAAACAGTTCTTGCACCAGTTGTTGTGCTTGCAGGTTTTGCTGTGGGCTTTATCGCAATATTAAAAAAGCCGGCTAAAAACAACTAATGAATATTTTCGAAGTTATCATTCTGGCCATTATAGAAGGCCTGACTGAGTTTTTACCTGTTTCATCAACCGGGCACATGGTTATTGCCAGCGCAATAATGGGAATAGGGCAAGATGAATTTGTAAAACTTTTTGAGGTGGCCATTCAACTGGGAGCTATTTTGGCCGTGGTTGTAGTTTACTGGAAAAAGTTTTTCCCCATAACGCACTGGCAGTTTTATCTCAAATTATTAATCGCTGTAATTCCGGCTTTAATATTCGGCTTTCTTTTAAATGATTTTATTGATGATACCTTAGGTAATCCTATTTTCATTGCTGTAGTTTTATTGCTTGGCGGGATTGTATTGCTATTTATTGACAAGATTTTTAATAAACCGAAAATTGAAGAAGAAACACAGGTAAGTAATAAAATTGCCTTTAATATTGGCTTGTTCCAGGTTTTGGCAGTTATATTTCCAGGCTTAAGCCGAAGCGCAGCCACCATAATTGGCGGGTTGCAGCAAAAATTATCCCGCAAGGAAGCGGCAGAATTTTCATTTTTTCTGGCAGTACCAACAATGTGCGCCGCAACAGGCTATAAATTATTAAAAGGATATGAACTGCTAAACGCAGAAAATATTAAATATTTGCTCATAGGAAATGTTGTAGCCTTTATTGTAGCTATCATCGCTATAAAATCATTTATCAAATTCCTGAATAAACATGGTTTTCGCGTATTTGGATGGTACAGAATTTTTATTGGTGTCGTAATTCTGGCTTTATATTTTGCCGGAATTGACCTGAATGTAATGTAATGACCGAAGAAGAATATACAATTACCAAAAAAGAATATCCCCAATTTGATTTTGCCGCAGGAGAAGTTTTGTTAATTAACAAACCTTATAAATGGACCAGTTTTGATGTGGTTGGCAAAATCAGAAATTCATTTAAGCCTCTCAGATTAAAAGTTGGCCACGCCGGAACTTTAGATCCGCTTGCAACGGGTTTGCTGATAATCTGCACGGGCAAAATGACCAAGCAGATTGACTCTTTTCAGGCTCAGGAAAAAGAATATACCGGCACGATGACTCTCGGCGCCACAACTCCTTCTTACGATTTGGAAACTGAAGTTGATGAAACTTTTCCGACCGATCATTTGACAGAAGAAAATATTAAGGCCAACTGCGCTAATTTTACAGGCGAAATTGATCAGATACCTCCGGTACATTCGGCATTAAAAGTTGATGGAGAAAGATTATATCGTAAAGCCCGTCGTGGCGAGCAGGTAGAAGTAAAAACCAGGAAAGTAACTATTTCTGAGTTTGAAATAACCCGGATAGAATTACCTGAAATTGATTTCAGAGTAGTTTGCAGTAAAGGAACGTATATTCGTTCTTTAGTTTATGATTTTGGCAAAACGCTAAATTCCGGCGCTCATTTATCGGCTTTACGCCGCACCAGAAGTGGAGATTTTAAAGTTGAAAATGCGTACGGTGTGATGGAACTTGTAAATCATATCCGCAGTACTAAAGAAATTAAAGACTAATTATTCCGGATGAAGATTTATCATCATATAGAGGAATTTAAAACTTTAAACAACGCGGTTGTAACTATCGGCACTTTTGATGGTGTGCATGTCGGGCATCAGAAAATCATTAACAGGCTCTGCGAAGTTGCCAAAAAAACAGACGGAGAAAGTGTTATTCTTACTTTTTTTCCGCATCCGCGGATGATTTTGCATCCGGAAGATGAAAATATAAAACTGATTAATACTATTTCTGAAAAAGCAGCGCTACTTGAAAATTTAGGTGTTGATCATTTAATTATAACACCGTTTACACGGGATTTTTCTAATCTCTCTGCAGAAGAGTACATTAAAAATGTTCTGGTAGAAAAAATAGGAACCAAACAAATTATAATTGGTTATGATCACCGCTTTGGCAAAGACAGGCTAGGTGGTTTAGCAGATCTGCAAAATTACTCTGATCAACTAGGCTTTGAAGTGGAGGAAATACCAGAACAGGATATTCATGATGTTGCAGTGAGTTCCACCAAAATAAGAAATGCGCTATTAAACGGCGATGTAAGCACAGCTTCAGATTTTCTGGGATATCCTTTCCACTTGAGTGGAAAGGTTATAAAAGGAGATCAGATTGGCCGGACAATGGGTTTTCCTACAGCCAATATTTTTGTTGAAGAGACCTATAAACTAATTCCCGCAGACGGAATTTATGCCGTTAACGGCGAATTACATGAATTGAATAAATCCTTTTCAGGGATGGCTTATATTGGCCACCGTCCTACACTAAACGGGATGACCAGAAATATCGAAGTCAATATTTTTGATTTTAATAGAAAGATTTACGGTCAGAATATTCGTCTGAATTTTCTTCATTTTATTCGCCCCGATCAAAAATTTAACTCGCTTGAAGAATTAAAAAATCAGTTACAACTAGACGAAACTGCCGCGAGAGCCCTCCTGTTATAAGGTAATTTTTCTATATTGAATTACTAAATTGAGATAATGGCGAAACTAAATCTTGATAAAGAGGAAAGTAAATTCCTGGATTATACAATTAAACATTGGGAATCTGAGGGAATATTACAGCCTGAAAAAGCAGATGAACTACGCAAATCTTATGAGGTAAAAGGATTTGACTGGCGCCGTCTGGCTCAGTATTCATTTTACGTAGCGCTTGCCTGCGGAATAATTTCTATAGCCTCTTTAATTATTGACGATACCGTTATTGCCTGGCTTTCTAAAATTTACGATACGCCTGATATTTTAATCAGTCTCATTTCCGGAGCTTTAGCTGTTGTTCTTTTTATTCTCGGTCAGCGAAATAAAAGAAATCATCCAGAGCAGGTTTTCAGTAATGAAGCAGTTATATTTTTAGGTGTTTTATTTACTGCTAGTTGCATTGCCTTTTTAGGCAAAACCTTTGATAATGGATCAGGTCATTTCTCAATACTTTTCCTCCTCTCTGTATTGGTTTATGGAATCCTTGCCAATAAATTTCATTCACGATTGATCTGGGCATTTGCGCTAATTTCTTTAGGAAGCTGGTTTGCTACAGAAACGGGTTATCAAACCGACTGGAGCTATTATTTTTTGGGCATGAATTATCCTTTACGGTTTGTGGTTTTTGGCATTTTATTGGTTTGCTTTAGCTCCCTGATGCGTAAAATGAACAAACTAGATTACTTCCGCAATTTCACCTACGTAATCGGAATGCTTTATCTGTTTATTTCGCTTTGGCTATTATCCATTTTTGGAAACTTCGGAACCATTGAAGATTGGTTCCTTGTTAAACAAATTGAGCTATTTTACTGGGCGATAATTTCTATGGCTATCGCAGCCGCATTCACCATTTACGGATTACGCAAAAACGATATTATTGCACGCGAATTCGGGATCACTTTCCTGATCATCAACTTATACAGTCGCTATTTTGAATACTTGTGGGATATAACAGACAAAGCGATTTTCTTCACCATATTGGGATTATCTTTCTGGCTCATCGGCCGCAAGGCAGAGAAAATCTGGAATCTCGAATTTTTAAAAAAACCGGATGTTACTGAAAAAAAAGCATCTTTGACAGGTGAATAATTCCCAGCGTAAAAAATACTACAGAGATACTTCGGTTTACAATTTTGCTGCTGAATGAAAACTTTTCGTGCAGATACTTACTGAATTTAGCATACGTAAGCAGGCAGAAAAATGCCCCGAAACATGAGCCTATACTAAATAATATCAGGGCAAAATTTCCAAGTAAAATTAGTTTATGACTTATTAAATACGTTCCAATTATTAACCAAAAAGGAATTTGCATGGGGTTTAAAAAGCCAAAGAGTATGGCGTATTTAATGCTTTCGCGATGTGAATAATTAACATATTTTTCTTTTCGTGAGTTATTCCAGCTTCTGAAAGCGAAAACAAAGAATACCAGAATTAATACCCAATCCATCCAGTAAATGAATTTTGTTTGGTTTGCAAACCAATCGGCAAAGTACATTATGCCATAGGTGAAGAAGAATTCAATTATAGAAAATGTGGCGATGAAATACATCGCATCTTTGATACTGCGATTAATTGTTAATTGAACAACGGTTAAATTTACATTTCCAAAAGGCACATAACCGGCAAAATTTACAGCTAAACCCAGAAGGAAGGTTAAAAAAAGCATCCGCAAAAATAGAATTTAAATTGATTTTAAAACTTGCCTTTCACCGAGCCTGCATTTTCATAAAAAAACTGTACGAAAAAGCAGTTACCAAAAAACTGAAAATTCAATTTTATCATCTTCGAAATTTTCAGTTTCAGGCCTTACGGCAAATGACTTTAAATCGGTCGGAACTTGAGATTTGAAAAAATTTAATCTTGATTTAAAGAGATGGAATAAGTAATATTTACGCCGCCAGCTGCAAGCATATCATATACAGAACAATACTTTTTAACCGCCAGTTCTGCCGCACGCTCGGCTTTAGCTATCTCTATTTCCCCTTTCAGAACAAACTCCATATGTATGTCTGTAAAAACAGATGGAGTTTTATCTGTTCTTTTTCCATCCATATTAACAGCAAAATAGTCGATAACTTGTTTTTGCTTGCGTAGGATAATTAGCAAATCAAGGGAACCGCAAGAACCCAAAGCCATTAAAATTAATTCCATCGGCCTTGAGCCTAAACTTTCACCTCCTATTTCCGGCGAACCGTCGATCTGAACTTTAATATCTGATGATGGAGCCGTTGCTTCAAAATGAACGGCTTTATTTACTAATGCTAATTCAACTTTCATTTAACAAATATATTTTGGGTTTTACTTTAGGAAAAACGTTCCTTTAAATAGTGGCCTGTGTAAGAGTTTTCAACTTTGATCAAACTTTCCGGTGTTCCTTCAAAAACTATGGTTCCGCCTTTGTCGCCGCCTTCCGGACCTATATCAATTACCCAGTCGGCGCATTTGATCACATCCATATTATGCTCAATTACGATAATGGTGTTTCCCTGTTCTAACAAGGCATTAAAAGATTTCAGCAATTTTTTAATATCGTGAAAATGCAAACCGGTTGTGGGCTCATCAAAAATGAACATGGTTTTGCTACTGTTATTTCCTTTAATCAGGAACGAAGCCAGTTTTATCCGTTGCGCCTCACCTCCGGATAAAGTATTAGACGACTGGCCTAAATGCACATAACCTAAACCAACATCTACCAACGGTTTAATTTTATTGATGATCTTTTGCTCAGAACTGAAAAATTCCAAAGCTTCATCAATGGTCATATCTAAAATCTCTGATACATTTTTATCATTATAAGTAACATCCAGAACATGCTGCTTAAACCGTTTTCCGTTACAGGCTTCGCATGGCAAATAAATATCTGCCATAAACTGCATTTCAATTTTCACTTCGCCTTCTCCCTGGCAAACATCGCATCTTCCGCCTTCTACATTAAATGAGAATGCTGCAGGTTTTAATCCTGCTGCTTTTGCAGATCCCTGTGAAGCTAATAAATTGCGAATCTCATCCCAGGCTTTTACATACGTAACCGGATTTGATCTGGAGGAACGGCCAATTGGATTTTGGTCCACAATTTCTACCTGTTCAACTTTTGAATAATCTCCTTCCAGGCTATCGTATGATCCGGTTTGCTCACCAGAATAATTTCCAATTGCTTTCTGCAAAGCCGGATGAAGAATTCTTTTCACCAAAGATGTTTTACCGGAACCGGAAACGCCGGAAACAACAGTTAGCACATTTAAGGGGAATTTAACAGAAATATCTTTCAGATTATTTTCTCGTGCTCCTTTAACTTCAATGGAATCATTCCATTTTCTACGTTGTTTAGGAATTTCTATTTCGACTTTTCCGCTTAAATATTTTCCAGTTAAACTGTCGTTATCTTTTAATATTTCTTTAAAAGTTCCTGTAAAAACTAAATTTCCACCTTGCGTACCGGCCTCCGGACCAATATCAATAATATGATCTGCGGCTTGCATAATTTCTTCTTCATGCTCTACAACTATCACGGTATTTCCAACATCCCGCAAGGATTTTAAAACCCCTATTAAACGGTTGGTGTCTCGCGGATGCAAACCAATACTTGGCTCGTCCAGCACATAAATTGATCCTACAAGTGAACTTCCTAAAGAAGTGGCAAGATTAATTCGCTGAGATTCTCCTCCTGATAAAGTATTAGAAAGACGATTTAAGGTTAAGTAACCTAAGCCAACATCATTCAAAAATTTTATACGGCTGCCAATTTCAAGCAGCAATCTTTTAGAAATTTTAAGCTGGTTGCCTTCCAATTTCATATTATCAAAAAATTCGAATGCTTTATCTAACGGCATTAGAACAATATCTGTTATTGATTTGCCGGCAACTTTAACATATGAAGTATCGGGCCGTAGTCTGCTTCCTTTACAATCCGGACAAATAGTTTTTCCTCTATATCGTGATAACATTACCCGATATTGAATTTTATAAGTCTGGGTTTCCAATTCCTTAAAAAACTCGTTTAACCCGCGAAAATATTTGTTGCCTGTCCAAATTAATTCTCTCTGCTCATCATTTAACTGATTGTAAGAACGGTGAATGGGGAAATCAAACTTTAACGCAGATTTGATCATTTTATCTAACCACTCCCGCATTTTTTCGCCACGCCACGGCGCAATAGCTCCATCATAAACAGATTTACTCTTATCAGGAACTACCAGATCTTCATCAATTCCTATAACTTTTCCGAAACCTTCGCAACGCGGACAAGCGCCGTATGGGTTATTGAAACTGAAGAAATTGGGTGTAGGTTCTTCAAATTTAATTCCGTCCAGTTCAAAACGATCGCAAAACACGTGTTGCTTTCCGTTTACCTCAACTACACAATCGCCCTTTCCTTCAAAAAATGCGGTCTGCACAGAATCAGCAATGCGGCTTATAGTTTCTTCCTCAATATTAACCGAGATACGATCGATTACAATTTTAATATGTGTTTCATCGTCGAGCCTTTCGCTGCCTTTAGAAGTATCCTCTAAAATATCTTCGATTTTAAAAAGCTCGCCATCCAAATAAACCCTGACAAAACCTTTTTGAAGCAACACAGCCAGTTCTTCTTTCAAAGAGCGGTCGTTATGCGGGTAAAGCGGACATAAAACCGTTACTGAAGTGTCTTCAGGCAATGCGCTGATAAAATCTACCACATCAGTAACCGTATCTTTTTTAACTTCTTTGCCCGAAACCGGAGAATATGTTTTTCCAATACGGGAATATAGGAGTTTCAGATAATCGTAAATCTCGGTAGAGGTACCAACTGTAGAACGTGGGTTGCTGGTAATTACCTTTTGCTCTATGGCAATAGCCGGAGCAATGCCTTTTATATAATCAACATCCGGCTTATTCATTCTGCCCATAAACTGCCGGGCATATGAAGAAAGACTTTCAACATATCGTCTTTGCCCTTCGGCATATAATGTATCAAAAGCAAGAGATGATTTCCCGGAACCAGACATTCCGGTAATAACTACCAATTTATTTTTAGGGATAGAAACATCAATGTTTTTAAGATTATGTACTCTGGCACCTTTTATAATGATATATTTCTGTGGATTTTGTTCCGCTTCTTTATTCATGCAATAAACCTATTCTTACTAAATAACGTATTTAGTTTAATGTTAAATTAAACCCTTGATGCAAAAATACGTCTACAAATATTAATAATACTGATTTAAGTTTTATTCTTTGAATTGAAAAAAAAATAGTTCTTTTGGGGATAAATACATTGATCATCAACTAAAAACAGGAGAAAAACTATCGCATAAACTCTACTTAAAAATTTTTGAGCTAATTAATTATAGACATTTAAAGTAGGAGTCCTATGAAACTTCATTTGAAGAGCGATCAGGATTTGATCCACCAGTACATTAATGGTAAAGAAATTTGCCTTGAAGAACTGATTAGAAGACACAAATCCAAAATTTACACATCCATATACCTGTTAGTAAAAGATTCATATCTGGCCGAAGATATTTTTCAGGACACTTTCATTAAAGTTATTAATACACTTAAAGCTGGTAAATACAACGAAGAAGGTAAATTTTTACCCTGGGTCATGCGTATTGCTCATAATTTGGTAATTGACCATTTCCGTAAAGAAAAAAGAACACCTGTTGTAACTAATGTAGATGGCTTTGACATTTTTGACGTACTTCAATTTAATGATGAGAGTATGGAAGACAGAATGGTAAAGCAGCAAACTCACAAAGATTTAAAGGATCTGATTCATTTATTACCATCAGAACAAAAAGAAGTATTAATTATGCGTCACTATGGTGAATTAAGCTTTAAAGACATAGCCGAAATCACTGATGTTAGTATTAATACTGCTCTTGGACGCATGAGATACGCTCTTAATAATTTGCGTAAAATGATACTAACCAAAGAGTTAACGCTCAAGAATTAGTGCAACAATTTTGTTACGAGATTTATTTTAAATCATAAAATATAGCTATAGCAATTGCGTTTTTATTTTATCTAAAAAAAATAGCAATGCTTATGATTAAAACTTCTACACGGAATTCTAATTCTTTACTTACAGAGAAAGTTAAAGGCATCGATTTTGCCGAAGACTTAAATGAAGATGAACTAAATTTTTACAACTTCATTAAGCCAGATTTAAATAAAATTGAGTTAAAGCCAAACTCGGCTACAATAACCAATCTTCTGAACTATTCCAAATCGTTGTAAAGAATTGATACAACAAACCCCTTAAAATGAGGGGTTTGTTGTTTTACAAAATTTTCAATAATTCTACTGCTCAAAATCTCTTTCTTATCTTTGGAAATATGTTAAGAAAAGAGAGGTATGCCGCTTTTGTAGGTTATTTTTCAACCCATCAGCCAGTAGCAGAAACAGAGCTGCATTACACCAATCCATTTGAATTACTAGTTTCAGTAATATTATCTGCACAATGCACAGATAAGCGAATTAATCAAATTACCCCAAAATTATTTGAAAGTTTCCCAGATGCAGAAAGTTTGGCGAAAGCAGAATTGGCAAATGTTTTTAATCTCATCAGGAGCGTAAGTTATCCCAATAATAAGGCTAAACACCTTATCGGGATGGCGCAAAAACTGGTTGAAAATTTTGCTGGAGAAGTTCCTTCAGATTTGCAAGACCTTCAGACTTTGCCTGGCGTGGGTAGAAAAACAGCAAATGTAATTGCATCTGTGGTTTTCAATGCCCCAGCAATGGCAGTAGATACACATGTTTTTCGTGTTTCAAACCGGCTGGGACTAACCAACAAAGCAACAACACCATTAGCTGTTGAGAAGCAACTCGTAAAGTATTTACCTGAGGAAAAAATTCATATTGCACATCACTGGTTGATTTTGCATGGCAGATATATTTGCGTTGCAAGAAGTCCGAAATGTGAAATTTGTCCGATCAGTTATTTCTGCAAATATTTTGAAAAAAATAATACAGAATCTGCCTTGAGAAAAGCTGAAGAATTAAAGCTAAAAAAAGCAACAGCCGAAATAAAAAAGAGAAAACTAAAAAAAATTGCTTCAAAGTTGAATAAAATGGAAGCTTAGTTTATCCACATTCTGGCATAATCAATATTATTATTAATAACTTCATCCCCAATAAAAAATACTATTTAAAATGATAATATTTTTAGTATTTTCGCATTACACTATTTGACAAAAAGAAATTAAACTAAAATAATGAGCAACGCTGATAAATTAAAAGCCTTACAATTAACTCTGGATAAACTTGAAAAATCATACGGAAAAGGAACTGTAATGAAATTGGGAGACTCCCCCGTTGAGGCTATCGATTCTATTTCAACAGGTTCTATCGGGCTTGATATTGCTTTAGGCATTGGTGGACTTCCAAAAGGAAGAGTTATTGAAATTTACGGTCCTGAATCTTCAGGTAAAACTACTTTAGCTATACACGCTATCGCGGAAGCTCAGAAAAAAGGTGGTATTGCAGCGTTTATTGATGCGGAGCACGCTTTTGACAAATTTTATGCACGCAAACTGGGCGTAGATGTAGAAAACTTATTAATCTCTCAACCGGATAATGGTGAGCAGGCTTTAGAAATTGCTGATAACCTGATCAGATCTGGCGCAATTGATATAATTGTAATTGACTCTGTTGCCGCATTGGTACCAAAAGCAGAGATTGAAGGCGAAATGGGTGATTCTAAAATGGGATTACAAGCGAGATTAATGTCTCAGGCTTTGCGTAAACTGACAGGAACTATTTCTAAAACAGGCGCATGTTGTATTTTCATTAACCAATTGAGAGAAAAGATTGGTGTTATGTTTGGTAACCCGGAAACTACTACAGGTGGAAATGCATTAAAATTTTATGCATCTGTTCGTTTAGATATTCGCAGAATTTCACAGATCAAAGATTCTGATGAAGTTTCAGGAAATCGCGTAAAAGTTAAAGTTGTCAAAAACAAAGTTGCTCCTCCATTCCGAATAGCAGAATTTGATGTTATGTTTGGTCAGGGAATATCAAAGGCCGGAGAAATTATTGACCTTGGGGTTGAGTATGATATTATTAAAAAAGCGGGCTCATGGTTTAGTTATGGTGATACTAAATTAGGTCAGGGCCGTGATGGTGTTAAACAGATCTTACTAGACAATCCGGATTTAATGGACGAATTAGAAGGAAAAATCAAAGCGATTGTTACGGGCGAAAAGCTTGAAGAGAAAATGAGCTAACAGCTTCAAATTATATTTGGTTAGAGCCGCAATTTCAAAATTGCGGCTTTTTTATTGCTGTTTTACAAAGTTGGAATAAACTGTCATCGCTACAATAATTGCTGCAATCACAATAACTGCAAGTACCAGTAATCCAATTAAGCCCTTCTTTTTATCTTGCCGGATAACATATACCAGCAATGCAATTAAAGGAACTACAAAAATTAAAAAGAAAATTATTCCGGAAGGGCTCATAAATTTAGATTTGAAAGGATAACCTGGTTTTTCAATTTAAAAAACCATTCTAGCTAAAGGTGCAATAGACTGACCTACGAAGTCTTTCTTTAAATATTTATGATAACCAGCAATAGCAATCATTCCCGCGTTGTCTGTACAATATTCAAATTTAGGAATAAATATGTTCCAATTATTTAATTCAGCCAATTCTGTTAAACTCTTTCTTAATCCGGAATTTGCAGAAACACCCCCCGCAATAGCGATATCTTTTATATGAAACTGTTTAGCAGCTTTGCTTAATTTATTCAAAAGAATAGTTACAATCCGGTGTTGAACGGATGCGCAAACGTCATTTAAATTCTTGAGCAGAAAATCCGGATCCTTTTTGAGCTCATCGCGGACAAAATAAAGAATAGAGGTTTTTAATCCGCTAAAGCTAAAATTCAATTCTGGAATTTGAGGTTCCGGGAATTTATAGGCTAAGGGGTTTCCTAATTGAGCATATTTATCAATTAACGGTCCGCCTGGATATGGCAAGCCCAAAATTTTTGCAGTTTTATCAAAAGCTTCGCCGGCTGCGTCATCGGTTGTTTGCCCTATTATCTCCATATCAAAATAGTCTTTAACCAGAACTATTTGGGTGTGTCCTCCGGAAACGGTTAAACAAAGAAAGGGAAATGAAGGCTTTTTTTCATCTATAAAATGAGCAAGAATATGCGCCTGCATATGGTTTATTTCTATCAAAGGAAGATTATTGGCAAGCGCAAAAGCTTTTGCGAAAGAGGTTCCTACCAACAAAGATCCTAATAATCCTGGGCCACGCGTAAAAGCTACTGCATCAATGTCATTTTTGTGTATTTTAGCACTCGAAATTGCTTGCTGCACAACGGGAATAATATTTTGTTGATGCACACGCGAAGCAAGTTCCGGAACAACACCTCCATAATTTTGATGAACTAATTGGTTTGCAATAACATTAGAGCAAATTTGACCGTTGATACATATCGCAGCGGATGTATCATCGCAGGAGGATTCAATTCCAAGAATAATAGACAAAACCGAATGAGTTAAATTATGTTTGACTGTTTGATTTAAACTACAAAACTATCAAAAAAGTATTAAAAATAACCTTATGGGTACTTGCTACAATCATGTTGTTAATTGTAGCATTAATATTTTCGTTGCAATTTAAGCCGGTTCAAACTTATGTGGCTAAAAAAGCAGCCAATTACCTCTCTAAAGAACTAAAAACCAAAGTAGAAGTTGGAAGTCTTTATATCAAACCTTTCAAATCTGTAGTGTTGGAAGGGTTATATGTTGAAGATCTGGAGAAAGATACCCTGATCTATTCGCCAAAGGTTACTGTTGATATTTCTGAATTCTCCATAAAAAACAGAAAAATAGCAATTACTACTGCTCAGATGGACGATGGTAAATTTTTTATTAAGCAATACAAAGACACCACTACAAATCTGCAATTCATTATTAATTATTTTGATACCGGCAGCACCAAGCCCAAGAAAAATACTGGAAAACCTTTCGATATTACTTTTGAAAAAATTGTGCTGAATGGTATTGATTTTAAATATAAAAATTTCAATTCTGACACAATTATTAAAGGCATAAACTTCAATGACCTTTATTTACGAAATCTAAATACAACTATTCTGGGTTTGGATACCAAAAACCATTTAGTTAAAGCAAATTTTAAGAACCTAACCTTTAAAGAAAAGAGTGGTTTTTATCTTAAAAATCTTACTACAACTGCAACTATTGATACCAATCAAATGGAATTCAGCAACTTGTTGCTGGAAACTCCGGAAACAAGAATTTCTGACTATTTACTATTTAAATACAACAGCTTCAAAGATTTTAATCAATTTGTAAACAAAGTGCATATGGATGCACAATTAAAAAATACTAGGTTACACTCTAAAGACCTGGCTTATTTCATCCCGCAGCTTAACTCAATGGATATTGATTTGCGTGTAAACGGTAAAGTGAACGGATTTGTAGATAATCTGAAGGCTAAACAGTTGGAAGTTAAAATTGGGAAAGCCACCTATATGAAAGGTGATTTCAGTTTAAAGGGTCTTCCGGATATCAATCATACTTTACTGAGTTTGAATTTCGACCAGGTTTACACCAATAAAAAAGATATTGATTATATAGTTTCTAAAGTTACCGGGAAAAGTAAAACAATCACTCCTCCCATTTTAGCCAAATTTGGAAATATAAGTTTTAAAGGAAAGTTTGCAGGTTTTACAAATGATTTTATTGCCTACGGCGAATTTAAAACAGCTTTAGGTAAAGTAATTTCGGATATTAACATGAAGATTCCGGGCAAGGGAACTCCTACCTACAGCGGCATTATAAAAGCCTATGATTTTGATTTGGGAAGTTTGCTGGACAACCAAAAACTTGGCCGCACAACTTTGGTAGCGAATGTAAAAGGAAGTGGATTTAATATAAACCGCATAAAAGAGCAGATCAAAAGTGAGGTTACTTATTTTGATTTTAATGGATACCGTTATTCAAATATTAATGTAGACGGAACTTACGGCGACAATCTGTTTAACGGACTTGTAAAAGTGAATGACAGAAACTTAAAATTAGACTTTAACGGAGGCGTGAATCTTGGTTCTGAAGTTCCGATTTTTAATTTCAAAGCCAGTATTAGAGAAGCAAATTTATACGCTCTGAAATTAACCAATGATACTGTTCAGATTGAAGCTGACATGGTAACCAGTTTTACCGGAAATAATCTGGATAACATTCAGGGAAGCTTTGATATACAAAAAGTAAGATTTACAAACTCTGAACATTCATTTGTTGTAGATTCCGTTCAGTTATCGGCAATTGGAATTGGCAGAAATCGGGAGCTGAAAATAAATTCCGACATATTAGATGCAAGTATTAAAGGTGAATATGATCTGAATACACTTCCATCATACTTTAAATCAGTAGCCAAAAAATACATTCCTTCGCTTGACGTAAAAATGGTTAAACCAGAGCCTCAAAATTTTGAATTCAGTCTTACTTTAAAATATTTTGAGCCCTTAAGTTTATTATTCTTCCCGGATATAAAAGTTCCCGAGCAGGCAAGCATAACAGGCTTGTTCAATTCGGAAGAAAATATTGCAAACTTAAGTGGATTTGCAAAACTGATAACCTATAAAAAAATACGAATCAATAATCTGATTATTGACCAAACCACTACTCCGCTTGCTCTGAATCTTTTTGTGACATCAGACCAGATTGATTTATCGGATAACTTATATATCAAAAATGTAAACATTGCCAACATTTTAAGTAATGACAGTTTACAACTGAACATTAAACTTTCTGATAAAACGGCTATCAACCAATTAGATTTAAACGGATTAGTGGAATTTAGTGATCAGGTAAACTCAAAAGCAAATTTGAGCATTTTACCTTCTGATGTAATAATTAATGAAGAAGTTTGGAGAATTCAGGATAAGGTTGCTTTTAAATTTGAAAATGGCAAAACCCTTATTAATGATTTTGAACTTTTCAGAGACAACCAGCTATTAACAGTTAACGGTGTAATTTCTGACGATCCGGATGATGAACTGGTAATTGGCTTTAACAAATTTAAGTTAACCACTTTCAATCCATTAACCTCTTCATTAGGAATAAACCTGGAAGGGGAACTGAATGGAAATGCTAAAGTTGCCGCTATAAATAAAACACCTAGAATTGAAGCAGCATTAACTATAGATACTTTACAATACAACAATATTGCTATTGGAGATCTTTCTCTGTCTGCAGATTATAATAACTCTTCCCAATTGGTAAATGTTAAAATGGATATCATGAAGGGTAATCTCAAAGCTTTAGATATTGCCGGAACTTATAATGCAAACAGTGACCAGAATAACCTGGATATGGATGTAAAAATGAATAATAATGAGATCATTATTTTTCAGCCTTTTCTTAAAAAGCTGGTTTCAAATTTAAACGGGAAGGTTTCTGCAGACATCAAAGTTACCGGAAAGCTTACCAGTCCGAAAATTAACGGGAACCTGAGTTTAAATAATGCCGGCATGACGGTTATATACTTAAAAACTCCCTATCATCTAACAGATAATATTAGCATTAAAAACAGTGTCCTTAAATTAAATAATCTTGTTTTAAAAGATATCAATGAACATGAAGCGATAGCCAATGGCACAGTCGATATGGCCAATCCAAATAATCCGGATATTCATCTAACCCTGGTTGCCAATAATTTTATGGCATTAAATACAACCTCGAAAGATAATCCATTATATTATGGTACAGCTTATGGATCGGGGGTTTTTAGCTTTAATGGACCTACCGATAATATGAAAATTAACATCGATGCCAACACCGAAGAAGGAACCGTTTTCAGCATACCTTTAAATTCTTCTGAAACTGTTAGAGATAATGATTTTATAACGTTTGTCGCTAAAGATTCCAGCCTGACTGTTAAAAAGGAAACGTCTTTCAAAGGTTTAACTATGCAGTTTGATTTACGGGTAGATGAAAATTCTGAAGTAAATATTATTACTGATCTGGGAAAATTAAATGGTCGTGGCGATGGTGCTCTGGATTTAAGAATCACAAGTTTGGGAGATTTTGAGATGTACGGCGATTATTTAATCAGTAAGGGAAAGTTTGAATTCACTGCTCAGGATGTTATCAATAAAATTTTTGAGATCAGGAAAGGAGGTTCCATCCGCTGGACGGGCAATCCAACTGAAGCAGCGATAAATTTGAATGCGGTTTATAGCGCAAGAACTTCCATAAAACCTTTGTACGACGCTGCCGGAAGAAACGAAGGTGGAGACCAGAGAGTTTTAGCAGAGGCTGTTATGAGTTTAAAAGGTTCATTATTACACCCTGACATCGTTTTCGACTTAAACTTTCCTGCGGATGCCTACATAAAGGATGAGTTACAAAGTTATCTGAGTGATGTAAACAATGTAAATCAGCAGGCCATCAGTTTAATTGTCCGGAGAAGTTTTACGCCCGGAACCGGAGCCGATCTTTTGGCTATTACTCCAACATTTGTAAATGCCGGAGCCGAACTGTTTTTCAATCAGTTGAACAATATAATAACACAATCGCTAAATTTAAACTTCGTGGATTTCAACATCCGCTCCTTCAACGAAGCCAGTGCATCACTAAGGTTATTGGACGGACGACTAATACTTACCGGAGGCGTTACAGATCCCAGATCTCAATTAAAAGATTTTGATGTTATTGGCGGATCTTCTATAGCCCGTGATGTTGAAGCTCAATACTTAATTAACAAAGACGGAAGCCTTATTTTAAGAGCATCAAACCGGTTGAATAACCGAAACTTCCTTAACTCTAACATGGAATATGTAAGTGCCCTCGGCTTGGTTTATCGTCAGGAATTTGACAATGCCTCCGAATTTTTAAGCACGTTAATTGGTAAAAAACGCCGTGAAGAAAGACGTAAAAAAGAATTAGAAGCTAACAAAAATACAGTGGCCACTAAACCTGAGGATAAAGAAGAAGCGGATAAGTAATTAACTGTTTTTCATTATTGAATGGCCCATACGATCACGCTTAGTTCTTAGATACAATTCATTATGCTCATTTGATTGAATTTCTATAGGCACATTTTCTACTACTTCTAAGCCATATCCAACTAAACCCGCTCTTTTAGTGGGATTATTAGACATCAATCTCATTTTCTTAATCCCTAAACTGCGAAGCATTTGCGCACCAATTCCATAATCACGCTGATCCATTTTAAAACCCAGTTGTAAATTGGCATCAACAGTATCCAGGCCATTTTCCTGCAGGTTATAAGCATGCAATTTATTGATCAGTCCAATTCCCCGGCCTTCCTGATTCATGTAAATAATTACTCCTTTGCCTTCTTCCTGAATCATTTCCATTGCCCGGTGTAATTGAGGACCGCAATCGCATCGGCACGAGCCAAAAATATCTCCGGTAATGCAAGAACTGTGCACACGAACCAAAACAGGCTCATCGAGCTCCCAGCTACCTTTAACCAGGGCGATATGATGTTCGCCGGTATTGATCTGTGTATAGGCAACCATTTCAAATTCACCCCAATCTGTGGGAAGTTTTACAGAAACTTCTTTTTTGATTAAAGATTCGGTATTTAAACGATAGGAAATCAGATCTTCAATTGAGATTATCTTCAGATCAAATTGCTTGGCTATTTCGAGAAGATCCAGCAATCTCGCCATTTCCCCATCCTCATTCATAATTTCAACAATAACTCCGGCAGGCTCAAATCCAGCCAGCCTTGAAAGATCTACCGCGGCTTCGGTATGACCCGCACGACGCAACACTCCTCCTTTTTTCGCACGTAGCGGGAAAATGTGACCGGGCCGGCCCAAATCTTCAGGTTTGGTATCCCGATTTATTAGAGCCAAAGTTGTTTTTGATCTGTCTGAAGCAGAAATTCCTGTTGTACAACCACTACCTATTAAATCTACAGAAACTGTAAAATTGGTTTCATGGGTAGCAGTATTATTTCCAACCATTAAATCAAGCCGTAACTCATCACAACGTTCTTCTGTTAAAGGAGCGCATATTAAACCCCGGCCATGGCGGGCCATAAAGTTAATTACTTCTGGAGTCGCGTTTTCTGCAGCGGTTAAAAAATCGCCTTCATTTTCGCGGTCTTCATCATCAACAACTATAATAACTTTACCAGCTTTAAGATCAATTATTGCTTCTTCAATTGTGTTGAGCATACGTATAAGGAGTTAAACGAAGAATTTTTTCAAAAAATAAACTATCAGATTTATCCTTAAATCAAGGTTTATTTTCATTAAAATCAGGATACAAATCTAATTATTTTCTTTTGATGATAGTTTTGATAATTTATTTAATCCGTCAAGCCAGTGCAATAAGAAATCAATGTTTTAATCAACCTTTTTTGTTGTTTTTTTGAAATTAAATAACTTTCGGAAAAACCCTTTATAGAGATCAATATCGAATAAAACAGAATCAACTGTAGCCTTGTAGGTTAAAAAAATTCCGAGAGGGGTTAAAATTATTATCGCCATCCACATTCCTAAAAACGGAGACAAAGTACCTTCTTTTACAGATTTTTCGCCAATGGTAGAAATGATATGGTACAATAGGAAAAATAGTACAGATACAACCACAGGTAATCCAAGGCCTCCTCTTCTGATGATTGCGCCTAATGGAGCACCAATAAAAAATAAAAGTAAACAGGAAAAAGAAAGGGTGAACTTTTTATGAAACTCAATCATAAAACCCCGAACACGACTTCTGTTCAATTCATCTACTTCAACTTTATTTTTTAATACTTCTTTAATTGAATTGACCTCATTCCGGGAATTTTGAATTGCTACAACTTTGGCACTCTTGGGTAAAACATTCAGAATGTTTGAATAAGCACCAATTTTAAGTGTTTTTTTAAGAGAATCTTTTTTAACTGAATCACGATTAATAATACGCTCCCGCGGATGATAGTACATTTTCAGATCGGGAAATGTAGTTTTCAGGTTACTATCCACTTTAACTTCAAAAGAATCACGGTACAAGCTCAATTGCTTTAAATTCAGCATGGCGTAATTAGACTTGAATAAATTTTCATCGGTGCGCTGCAATTTAAATCCCGAAAGGTCAAACTTTTGCTCGGTTTGTTTAAACCTGAATCGCGTTAAACGCTGTCTTTGATTATAATTTGCTCCTTCACCTGGTGTTTCTTCATATCTTACCCCATCATCCAGTTTCAATATTAATGTCTGGTCATCAGCGGTGCGATACATCCGACCCTTTTTAGCCAGTAACACGCTGCCATTGCCAGTATTGTGATCATATATTATAAGACCATGAAGTGTTTGCCCGTCGGAATCTTTCTTTTTTACGCGAAGTGAATAGCCGGGAATACTGCTATTAAAAATTCCTTCGTCTATTAAAAAAGCAGATTTTTGATTTCTAACATCATATAATAAGGAGCCCATTTTAAGATTAGCGACCGGGAGCATGTAATCTGAAAACAGAAATGCACTAACACTCAACAAGCTAACTACAATAACTAATGGCATCATTGCTTTTTGCAAAGATATTCCAGCAGATTTAATAGCAACCAATTCATAATTCTCTCCAAGACTGCCGAAAGTCATAATGGAAGATAGCAAAATTGCCAGGGGGAGTGCCATGGCTACATTTGTAGCAGAAGCATAAAAAAGTAATTCAAGAATTACGAACCACTCAAAACCTTTTCCAATAAGATCATCGATGTATTTAAATAAAAATAACATCAACAAAATGAACATAACTATGAAAAACGTGACGATAAACGGTCGTAAGAAGGCCTTAAAAACCAGGAGATATACTTTTTTCACGCTATAAAAGTAGGGAATTTTATCCCTAAGCGCCTAAAACGCTTACTAAATATTGAATTTGATTGTCCCAAATTAAACGTCTATCCTGTAGAGTTTCGTCTGTTGCAAAGTCGGTAATTGATAAAGCTACGTCATTTGTTAATTCGTCCTGAAGAATTTCCATTTCAAAATAACAGTGAGGTTCATCATCAAGCCATTTAAACTTTACAAGCTTGTTCTCTTTGATAGACAGAAGCTTAGCCTTTTGCTCTTCATCATCCCATGTAAAAGTATATACCTGATCACGGTAACTTACATCGTCTGCAAACCACTGCGATAAGCCATTGGGTTCGTTTAAAAAGGTAAATAAAATTTTGGGAGATGAATTTACTTCGTACTCCAGATTAAACTTCTTTTTTTCGAGCATCCTGTTTTTAAATAATCAATTGTGACTTTTTTAACATTTGTTTCTAAAGAAAAGTATTTTCCGCTATATTTGCAACTCTGTTTTAAAAGCTAAGAAACGGCGGGGTAGCTCAGATGGTTAGAGCGCAGGATTCATAACCCTGAGGTCGGCAGTTCGATCCTGCTCCCCGCTACATAAAGCCCCTATTCGGGGCTTTTTTTAATATTTTAATTTAGCATTTTTGTTTTGAATTAATTGCTATTAAAAAAATTATAATAAGCAACAATTAAGCAAATGATTCGTAAGTATTATTTTTAGAATCTAATTTCACCAATGGAAAATAAAAACGGGTTAACCCCGACTTTTTTTTGTGTACCAGATATAACCGGTTTTACGAAATTTATTGCAACTGCAGATATTCAGTTCACTAAGGATGTTATTCCCGCTCTGCTTCGAAAGTTAATTGAAGCTAATAAATTACACATGAACGTAGGCGAAATTGAGGGAGACGCTATTTTTTTTTATAAAACAGGGCGCCTGCCTTCTATTAAAAAGGTTGCTGAGCAATGCAAACATATCTACAAAACCTTCTCAGATTTTCTAAAAAACTTGCAGGAAACCAGGCCTGAAGAATATAAAAAGTATTTAGGAGACAACCAGCTGGGTTTAAAAATTGTAATTCACTACGGACATATAAGTTTTTCAAACATTAAGGGCCGTATTAAATTATTAGGGGAAGATGTTATTATAGCTCACAAACTCCTTAAAAACGGAATTTATGAGCTAAATTATGTCTTGATGACAGACAAATATCTGGCGAAAGTTAAAAACAGTAAAAATTTAGAAAAATATTTTCACTGGGAAGAGTTACATACCGGTATGGAATCTTATGATTACATCGGTGATGTTGGTTACCATTACATCACGCTTGACGAAATGGAATTTATGGAAGATGTAGATTTAGTGCCTGCTTTAAAGCCTAGTAAGAAAACAGCATAATTATCACAAAGGCAAGCGCACACAAAATCATTCCACCCATAAACACATTATAAGACCAGGTTAATAACTTGTATTTTTTAACCAGAACACTACCTAAATGATAAATGTCTACAGACATATTATCATAAAGCTCTATTTTTTGATCTTTTAAATATTTAATCTGATCTACAAATTCTCCTAACTGTAATTGAGCAAAATTTCCGAAGAATAGAATACTACTTTCTTTTTTGGTCAACTCATACTTCTCTTTAGAAGTTACATTTGGTCTCGCAGATAAAATTGCAAAAACTACTGCCGTTAAGCTGGAAAGCAATAGGAAAGCCATTGGAAAAACAAAACGTATACGACCAATCTGATCAGAACTGCTAAAAGTAAAACCTGTACCAAATAAAGTAATCACCAATGAAATTATAATGGTATTAATGCTGATCATGATGTTTGCCTTATTATCAGCAATGGATGTCAGATTAATATGATAAGCATAAACAGAACGATAGAGGGTTTCAATTCCCCGTCCTTCTTTAGCAGGTTTTGGCTTTTTAGCAATCTCCCTTTTATCTTCTTTTCTTTGCAGTTTTTCTACTAACTGCCGATGTTCCAAAATATTCGCTTCACGTTTTGTATCAAATAATGAGATAGCTTCTTCAGTTTTAAAAGTTGTATTAATTAAAAATTGAAGTTGCAGCTGCGCCCATTCCATTTCAGAATAGTTTTTATGCAAAATTCTCTCCCACTCAATTCTTAGCAGTTCTGCACGGTGGCAAAATTTCTTAGTTCCCAGGTTTATATAATCTGCATCATGCAAAATTTCCTGCAAAGAACCATCCGGAGTTGAGCCGTGTTTGGTAGATAAAATAAGAGATTCAATTTCAGCAATATCTTCATCAGGATAATTACCATTAAGGTAATCTTTCATTATTTTTACACCAGCTTCTTCATGATCCTGATAAGTTTCTATATAACCTGTATCATGGAACCATGCAGCAAGCATTAAAACTTCATAATTTCTACTGGAAAGATTATAAGATTTGGAAAGTTTTTTACATCCTTTAACTGTATCTAAAGTATGATTGTAATTGTGATAAACATAATCGTTGGGAAGCTTGTCTTTAAATAAATTAAACACATATTCCGCAACATCTTTTACCATAGGATTATTTTTCATACTAAATATTTAAAAAGTTTACATATACAATAGTAAAAACTGTGCCATCCTCATTAAAAATTTCCATCTATTTAACTTGGTATGATTATAGTAAATTATTGTTATTAAAATTACAATTATGTACAAACCCATTTTATTATTGCTGGCAGGAGTTGGCCTTGCTTGCAATAATCCCATTAATCCGCAATCTAAGATCAAAGATAAATTTAATGAAAAAGCTGCAGAGCTGAAACATGAACATATTTATGATATGCCGAAAGAACTAGAGGAAATATCAGGAATTTCATTTATAAATGATTCTTTAGTTACAGCTATAGAAGATGAAAATGGAATTCTTTATTTTTATAGTCTCAAAGAAAAGAAAATTGTAAGAGAATTGAAATTCGGTGATATTGGTGATTATGAAGATCTTACAGTAGTTGGAAAAGATATTTACATAATAAACAGTTCGGGGGTAATATATCAAATTAAGAACTTTGAAAGTAGTAAGCCAGTAACTAAAATTATTAATACACCATTAAGCAAAAAGAACGACATAGAAAGTATTGCTTATCAGCCAAAAAACAACCGCTTGCTGATTGGTGTAAAAGGAAGAAATTTAGATAAATCTGAAGAGAACAAACAGATCTACGCATTTGATCTAACTAGCTTACAATTAGATACAAAATCTGTGTATGCTTTAGAGGTTAAAGAAATTGAGAAATATTTTAAAGGAGATGCTATTGAAGAAACATCTAAAAAGTTTTTAAAAGCTTTAGGAAACCAAAATATTAGTAAAGTATTTCATACCTCATCTTTAACCGTCGATCCAAATAATGGCGATATATTGATGCTTTCTTCTCTAAATAATATACTGGCAATTTTATCAGAATCAGGAGATTTAAAAAAGGTATATATTGTTGATGGTAAAGATTTCAGACAACCCGAAGGAGTTGCTTTTTCTCCAAATGGCAAATTATATATATCTAACGAAAGCGGAGGAAAAGACTCTGGTAACATCATTGAAATGAAATATGCAAATTAAAATTTTTCGCTACGCTATTGTATTACTGTCTTGTTTAACAGTCAATGCATGTATCAGTACCAAACCTTTTTACGACAAAAGTCAAAAAAATTGGGAAAATGCCAATAGTCCGGATACACTACAGTTAAATTATTCAGTTTTTTTAATAGGTGACGCTGGTAATCCAAGTAAAGACAAACAAGAGCCGGTTTTAAAGTTATTGCAAGCTCAGCTTTATCAAAAGGATACTTTGTTAACGCCCGGAGGCGCAACAGACTCTGTAATATTAACATCAAACCCTAAAGATGTAGTGATATTTTTAGGCGATAATATTTACGAGACCGGCCTGCCTGAACCTGATGCTTCTGATCGGCAAGAAAAAGAAAGACGTATTTCAGCACAAATGAGTACGGTAAAAAATTTCAAGGGCAAAAAGATATTCATACCCGGAAATCATGATTGGAATGAAAGTCGTCCGGGAGGTTTACAAGCTTTAAATCGGGAAGAGCAATTTGTAGAAGAGTATTTGGATTCTGCCAATGTTTTTTTGCCAACAAATGGTTGCGGCGGTCCGATAGAACTTCAGTTAAATGACAATCTGGTTGTTATTGTAATTGATAGTGAATGGTGGCTTTCAAAATATGAGAAGCCATTGGCACCAGATAATGGCTGTACTTCTGCTAGCAGATTGGATGTTATTGAACAAGTTCAGGATATCATTGTACGAAACCGCGGTAAAAATATAGTTCTTGCCCAGCATCATCCTCTGTTTAGTAACGGCCGTCATGGCGGATACTTTACTCTAAAAGATTATATTTTCCCGCTTACATTGGTTAGAGATAACTATTATATTCCTCTTCCGGTGATTGGTGCAATCTATCCATTATTGAGACAATATGGAGTTTCAAGGCAGGATCTTTCTAATAAAGATTATCAGCAGTTAAAAAGAGGCTTACTATCAATTTTAGAAGATGAGAAGAATGTAGTTATTGCAACAGGCCATGAACATGCTCTTCAATTAAATAAATACAAAGATATAAATCACATTATCAGCGGAGCTGGCAGCAAATCTACCTCTTTGATAAAGGGCAATAATGCTTTATTTGCCTACGGTGGTGGCGGAGCAAAAGGTTTTGCCCGCTTAAATTATTACAGTAACGGGCAATGCTGGGTAGAATTCTGGGAGCCGGAAGGTGATGGTGCTACAGGAAAAATAGTTTTCAGAACTCCATTATATGCTATACCACCTAAAAATCCAACAAAATCGCAAGAAGAAAAACTGGCGAATTATCAGGATAGTACAAAGCTTGTAATTGCCGGCACCGGTTATAAAGCGGGAAGTTTTAAAAGAAGTCTTTTTGGAGAACACTATCGTGATACATGGGCAACTCCAATTAATGTAAAATATTTAGACCTAAATGGTTTTGCTGGCGGTTTAACTCCCGTTAAAATGGGTGGAGGGCATCAGACAACCAGTTTACAAATGAAAGGTAAGGATGGGAATATTTATCAGTTCAGAACAGTAGATAAAAATCCATCTGCACTTCTTCCAGAAAGTTTCCTGAAAACCTTTGCAGAAGATATTGTACAAGATCAAATTTCATCTGCTCACCCTTTTGGGGCGCTTATAATTCCCGACATGGCAAAAGCTGTTGGAATTTATCATACAAATCCAGAATTGGTTTATATGCCATATTCAACTTTATTGGGCCCTTATATTCAGCAGATTGGCGGTAAATTAGGAATAATTGAAGCTAAACCTGATGAAGACGTTTCAGATTTTAACTCTTTTGGTAATGCCAAAAATGCGGTTAGTACCAATACCATGTACAAACAAATCCGTAAGGATAATGATAATGAGGTTGATCAAAAGATGTTTTTAAGATCAAGATTGTTTGATATTTTAATTGGAGACTGGGACAGGCACGAAGATCAATGGCGTTGGGCAGAATTTAAAAAGAAGAAAGGAACTTTGTATAGGCCAATTCCAAGAGACCGCGACCAGGCTTTTACAAAATTTGATGGTATTATTCCAAGCTTAATTAGCGAGATACTCCCGGATATTCAAAACTTTGGTATTACAATTAAAGATCCCGCAGAACTTTCCATTGCCGCCAGAAACCTAGACAGGAATCTGTTAAATAAATTAAGCAGAGGCGAATGGAAAGAAATAGCTGCTGATATGCAAAAAGAATTAACAGATTCTATCATAATTAGTTCAGTTAAAAAAATGCCTGAAGAGGTTTTCACTCAGTCAGGTCAAGAAATTATCGATAAATTAATATCTCGTAGAAATCAATTATTAAAGGCTGCAGAAACTTATTATGATGTTTTATCTAGAGAAGTAACCGTTGCTGGGACTGATAAAAAGGAATTTTTCAAACTGGAGCGTGGTGATAAAACATCGCACTTAACTATATTTAAAATAGATAAGAACGAGCAAATAGATAATAAAATTTACGATCGTGTATTTGATAATAACGATACACATGAATTAAATTTATATGCTTTAGATGGCAGAGATAGTGTTATAATTGAAGGCTCTTCTATAAATGCAGTAAAAGTAAGAGTTGTTGGTGGTGAGGGCAAAGATGACTTAACTGATAACGGAATCGGCCGTACTCTTTTTTATGATGTATCTACAGAGGATAACCATATCAAGGAAGGCCCTAATACAGCATTAAGATTATCTGGTAAAAGCTGGGTGAATGACTATAGCATTAACTCTTTTACATATGATAAATCAGGTATTAAGCCCTCAATTGATTATAACGCTGATGATGGATTATTTTTTGGTGGAGGATATGGAATCAAACATTATGGTTTCAGAAAAGAGCCTTATAGTTATGATCAAAGTATAATTGGTAATTATGCGCCAAAAACCGGTGCCTACACCATCCGCTATGCGGCCAATTTCTATAGTTTATTCGGTCCAAATAATGATGTTGTTTTAAATGCAAATTTCAATGGACCCAAATACACCTTTAACTATTATGGCCAGGGAAATTCCTCTCTAAACGTTGGCGACGACATAGATTATTTCCGTGTCCGGACAAGAAACCTAAGTCTCAGAACATTTTTTCAGCACAGATTTACTAAAGCGTTTAAAATTGGTATAGGTCCAGGGTATGAATATTTCAGAGTAGAAAAACCTGAAAACAGGTATATAACTTCTGCAGCGTTCCCGGAGGCAAATGACATTCAAAACGCATCAAAATATGCCACATTAAGAACATTTGCCAATATTGATTTTGTTGATAATCCTTTAACACCCGGTTCTGGCGTAAGAGTAAACATGCAGGCAAATTATTTTAATGAAATAAAAAACCAGGCTGAAAAATATTTACAATTGAAATCAGATATTTCATTTTATGCAACTCCGAATTTTAGATTTCCGGTAACCGCAGCCATTCGGTTTGGTGGAGCTACGAATGTGGGAGATTATAAATTCTTCCAGGCAAATTCTTTAGGTAATAACACAAATTTAAGAGGCTACAGAAATAATAGATTTTCAGGCCGCTCCTATCTTTATCAGAATTCTGAATTGAGGTTTAAACTTTCCAATTTTAGAAACTACCTCTTTACAGGAAATATAGGATTATTCGGATTTTTTGATTCAGGCAGAGTATTTTCAGACAATCCTGAATCAAATGGCTGGCATCAGGCATACGGGCCTGGAATATGGTTAAACTTCTTTAATAAGTTTTTGGTTTCTTCAAGTTACGGAATGTCAAACGAAGGAAATTATATATCACTTAAAGGAGGTTTAAACTTCTAAATAGCACTAGTTGTTCGTAAAAAAATCCTGTAAAACTTACTTTACAGGATTTTTTTTAGTTTAAATATTTAATTAGACTTTTCTGTTTGGGAAATTTTTGAACTACTTGATGGAGTCATTTTTGAAGCAACCTGAATAGCATTGTAAGCATTTACAATTCCACCAGTCGTTGAGATTTCATCCAGATTAACTTTTTTAGAACTTCCTTCTTCTTTGACCTTAACTTTGTGATCAACTTTTACAACAGAACTTAAAATAGATTCCTTAACCTGAGCTGCAGATAAATCCGGATAATAAGACCAAATTAAAGCTGCTAAACCAGCTACAACAGGTGATGCCATACTTGTACCATCATTCTCTTTATACTTAGAACCAGGAATTGTAGAGTTAATTTTAACACCAGGAGCAAATACATCCACAGATTTCTTTCCGAAATTAGAAAAATCAGCAACTAATTCATCATCATCTTTCCACCCAGAAGCGCCAACTTCAATCCATAAATCAGCCCGACCTGTATTATGACCTAAACTATCAGTATATATTCTCGTAGGGAAATTGTTTTCTTTCTCCGTATTCATTCCATCATTACCGGCAGCATGAATCAACAATACGTTTTTAGACATTGCATATTTCACAGCTTCATCCACAACTTTTTTATCCCATGCATATGATTTACCAAAACTCATATTTATAATTTTAGCATGATTATCTACTGCATAACGGATGGCATTGGCAACATCTTTATCACGCTCATCACCATCTGGAATAGTTCTCACGCTCATAATCTGAACATTGGAGGCTATGCCCTTAATTCCTAAGTCATTAGTTCTGATAGCACCAATAATTCCGGCCACATGTGTCCCATGTTCAGCATCTGGCCCGGTTACATCAGAATTGCCATACAAATGTTCATTGCTATTAGCATAATTGTCGCCAACTGTATCACGAGAATTGAACTCAAGATTTAAATGATATTTAATTAAAGTCGTATAATATTTTAACGCTTCATCTAAGTCCTTTTCCAGTTTGCTGAAATCCGGATTTTTCTTCAACTCAGATTTAACACCTTTAACAACACGAGATTCAATTTCATTTGCAGGCTTGTAATCTTCAAAATCATCTAAACCGGGTTTAGTGGTTTTCATTTTAGATTTAATCTCGTCTAAATACCTTTTAAAAAGAGTTACGTTTTCATAACCCATCTTCGCCTTTTGCAATTCGTCCATATAGGCGGCAATTAATTTCTGGTATTCCAAAAATTCTTTTCGTTCTATATCATTAAAAGGAGTTGTATTTAAAGCGGCACCGTACTTGGGCTGAAATTTACTAATCAGACGGGTAAGTTCTGTATTATCATACTGAACATCACCTTTAACACCACCGATAAAATTCCATCCATAAATATCATCAACGTACCCGTTTTTATCATCGTCAAGATTATTTCCGGCTATTTCCAGAGAATTCTTCCACATTACAGATTTTAAATCTTCATGTTCCTCGTCAATTCCACCATCAATAACAGCAACCAGAACAGGCTTTGAAGTTTTACCTTTTAACAATTCATTATAAGCTTTCTCTGTGCTGATACCAAAAACCCCATCCTGTTTAAGATCAAGGTTTTGCCAATTGGGTTTGGGAGATTCAATACTTTGAGCAATGCCCAGGTAAGGTAAAATGCTGATAGCCAGCAGAAATACATATTTATTAAAAAATTTCATATTATAATCTAATTAATTGACACACTGAAATTACGGAAATTAACATCTTGGAGATGTTAACGTAGAATAGAGAGTTATAATATTACAAATAAATGTGTTAGGAGATATATGACATTTAGAAAATTTTATCCACAAAAAAAGCCTTGTACAGAAACTGTACAAGGCTTATTGATAAAATTGGGCACCGACCTACTCTCCCACCTGTTACGGCAGTACCATTGGCTCTGGCGGGCTTAACTTCTCTGTTCGGAATGGGAAGAGGTGGACACCGACGATATAGGCACCTAAAGACTTTGAGATCTGAGTCTAAAG
>JBBRCI010000011.1:0-50204 GCA_038204935.1 Sphingobacteriales bacterium
TTTTTGTAACGGGTAAAAGTTGGGATAAGCTGTTTGAAATTAAAATTAAGAATTAAGAATTAATTTATGAGAACCGACAATGTAATTCAATTAAGTCTTATGCGTTCTCAATAAGAATAATCAAGCTCTACCAATTCCTTAGTTCTGAAAGGAAAGAATATGTTTTGTCAAAACAAATCTTACGATGTGGAACATCAATCGGGGCAAACATTGAAGAATCAATTGGCGGTCAAAGTAAAAGGGATTTTTATGCGAAGTTATCAATTGCTTACAAAGAAGCTCGCGAAACTCATTATTGGATCCGTTTATTAGCAGACACAACTATATTGATCAGAATATGAAAGTTAGTCTTATAAATGATGTAGAAGAATTGTTAAAAATTATTGGTTCAATAAAAAAGTCCCTGAATTTAAATCCAGAGACCTAATTGTATTAAGAAAAACTTATTTCATAATTCATAATTCTCAATTCTTAATTATCCTCTCCACTCTTTATATTGATTAATTAATCCGTTGGTTGAAGAATCGTGTGAGCTAACTTTTTCATCATCTTTCAACTCCGGCTGAATTTTGCTTGCTAATTGTTTTCCCAATTCAACTCCCCACTGATCGAAAGAAAAGATATTCCAGATTACGCCTTGAACAAATATTTTATGCTCATACATCGCGATAAGCGAACCTAATGAATGCGGTGTTATTAATTTTAGCAATATGGAATTGGTTGGTCGGTTTCCTGAAAAAACTTTAAAAGGAGCCAATTCCTTAATTTCTTCCTCAGTTTTACCAGATTTCTTTAGTTCTGATTGTACCTCATCCAAAGTTTTGCCGTTCATTAACGCCTCGGTTTGTGCAAAATAATTCGACAATAATATAGGGTGATGATTGCCCAAAGGATTATGACTTTGAGCAGGCGCAATAAAGTCGCAAGGAATTAATTTAGTTCCCTGATGAATTAACTGATAAAAAGCATGCTGCCCGTTAGTTCCCGGCTCACCCCAAATAATTGGTCCGGTTTGGTAATCCACTTCATTTCCGTTTCTGTCGCATGATTTTCCGTTACTTTCCATATCACCTTGCTGAAAATATGCTGCAAAACGGTGTAAATATTGATCGTATGGAAGAATAGCTTCTGTTTCTGCACCGAAAAAGTTGTTATACCAAATTCCAACCAGTGCTAGAGTTACTGGCAAATTTTCTTCAAAATCGCTTTCGCGGAAGTGCTTATCCATCGCGTTAGCGCCATCCAATAATTCACGGAAGTTTTTAAAACCAATTCCGCAGCAAATACTCAAACCAATGGCACTCCAAAGAGAATAACGACCGCCAACCCAATCCCAGAATTCAAACATATTTTTGGTGTCAATTCCAAATTCTTTAACTCCGCTTTCGTTGGTTGAAATTGCGACAAAATGTTTCGCAACATCTTCTTTAGAACCGCCGTTATCCAAAAACCAATCTCTTGCCGAAAATGCATTGGTCATGGTTTCCTGAGTGGTAAAAGTTTTAGAAGCAATCATAAATAAGGTTGTTTCAGGATCTAACTTTTTAAACGCTTCCGCGATATGCGTACCATCCACATTAGAAACGAAATGTAATTTTAAATGATTTGCATAAGGTGTCAAGGCTTCAGTCACCATAAATGGTCCCAAATCAGATCCACCAATTCCAATGTTTACGATGTGTTGTATGGGTTTGCCTGTAAATCCTTTCCATTCTCCATTGATCACTTTATCAGAAAAGGATTTCATTTTATCCAGAACTGCATGTACATCCGGCATAATATCGTGGCCGTCCAACGTTAAACCTGTTTTGGCCGGATTGCGCAAAGCCGTGTGTAAAACTGCCCGATCTTCCGTTTCATTAATTTTTTCACCTGTAAACATGGCTTCAATAGCTTGTTTAAGGTTGCACTCTTTTGTGAGATCTAACAGTAAAGACATGGTGTTTTTATCGATCCTGTTTTTGGAGTAATCGAGTAAAATATCTTCAAACTGTAAAGAAAAGTCAGTAAATCTGCTTGGATTCTCAGAAAATAATTCACGCATGTGAACATTTTCGATGCTTTTAAAATGATCTTTCAGCTTTAAATAAGCAGTTGTTTGGTCGAAATTTACTTTGGATAACATATATTTTTGAATTTTTCTGGACTCAGAATTAAACTAAGCCGCAAAATTAAATTTAATCTGGTAATTTAGGTCAGAATTGAATTAATAACCTAATTGATATTATAGAATGAAGACAAAATTAATGATTCTTTGTTTCCTTGGTTTTAGTGTGCCGCTTTTTGCGCAAATTAAAGCTGATGATGTAAAAAGTTTTACTTTGAAAAATGGAATGAAATTCCTCGTTTTGGAAGATAGTTCCATCCCCAATGCTAACATGTATTTGTTTTACAAAGTTGGTTCCCGTAATGAACATCCCGGCATAACCGGACTTTCGCATTTCTTTGAACACATGATGTTTAACGGCGCTAAAAAATACGGGCCCAAAATGTTCGACCGTACAATGGAATTTAACGGTGGAGCAAACAATGCTTACACTACAGAAAACGTAACGGTTTATACAGATTGGTTTCCGGTTTCGGCTATGGAAACTATTTTCGACCTTGAATCTGACCGGATTGCCAGTTTAAGCATTGATCCAAAAATGGTGGACAGCGAACGTGGCGTTGTACTTTCTGAAAGAAGTACAGGTTTGGAAAATTCGCCGTGGCGGATGCTGGGCGAAGCAGTAAATGCATCAGCTTTTCAGGAACATCCATACCATTGGTCGGTAATTGGTTATGAAACCGATATTAAAAACTGGACCAAGGAAGATCTGGAAGAATATTTTAAAACTTATTATGCACCCAATAATGCTGTAGTTGTAGTTTCCGGAAATGTAAAGACCGAAGACGTAAAAAGACTGGCTGTAAAATATATGGAGCCAATTCCTGCTCATGCAGATCCGAAACCGGTCCATTTGGTAGAACCGCCGCAAACCGGAGAACGCCGGGTAACTGTGCAAAAAGAAGTAGCGACTCCTTATTTAATGATCGCTTACCACACTCCTGAGACAAAACATAAAGATTATTACGCTTTAAATATTTTGAGCTCCATTTTATCAAGTGGAAATACTTCACGTTTGTATTCTTCTTTAGTTGATAAAAAGCAATTAGCAAGTGCGGTTTTCACCGGATATGATGAAACATTCGATCCGAATTTATTTCAGTTTTATGCAGTTACCGCTAAAGATGTAAAAGTAGATTCGTTGGAGAATGCGGTTTATCAGGAAATTGAGAAAATTAAAAAAGATGGAATTACTGCAAACGAATTGCAGAAAATTAAAAACCAAAAGCTGATGGAGTTCTACAGTCAGATAGAAACCATAAACGGAAAATCAAATAACCTGGGAACTTATGAGTTGTTTTTCGGTGATTACAAAAAGATGTTTAATGCGCCTGCAGAGTTCGAAAAGGTTTCTGTAGAAGATGTTAAGCGAGTTGCGAATGAATACTTTAAGAAATCTAACCGAACTGTAGGAGTTTTAAAAGCTAATGTTGAGGAATAATAAAATGAATAAAACGATTAAATATATAGCAAGCGTTTGCCTGATTTTTATCGCGGCAGCAACAACAGGTTTTGCGCAAACAGCAATGTTTAAAGTTCCAGTTTATGAGAAATTTACCTTGCCAAACGGATTAACAGTTTATTTGATGGAACAACATGAAGTTCCTACAATCAGCGTTTCGGCAATTGTACCTGCGGGAGCAATTTACGACAGCAACAAATCTGGTTTAGCATCTTTAACTGCTTCCGGATTACAATACGGAACCAAAAATTATTCGAAATCAAAAATCGAGGAAACTCTGGATTTTATTGGCGCTGATTTAAACACCTATGCCAGCAAAGAATCAGCCGGCTTATCTGCCAAATTTGCAAGCAAAGATCAGGATAAAGTTTTCCCGATCATCAAAGAAGTATTAGCAGATCCGATTTTTAATGAAGACGAGTTTTTAAAAGAGCAAAAGCGTGTTTTATCTGATCTGGAAAGAGCAAAGGAAAGTCCGCGATCTGTAATTGGTTCTTACTGGGATAAATTTATTTACGGAAATCACGTGTACGGAAATTCGGTAAGTGGAAGTCCTCAGACAGTTGGGGACTTTAAAATCAGTGACCTAAAGGACTTTTATAAGTCCAATTATTCTCCTTCCGGATCAGCAATTGCTGTTGTTGGCGATTTCAATTCGAAGTTGATGAAAGCCAAACTAAGCAAGATTTTTTCCGGATGGAAGAAAAATCCGCAGACGCAAAAAGATGAAGCTGCGCAAGCGATTCCTGCTTTAACAACGAACCGTGTTTTGCTGGTTAATAAAGATGATGCCCGCGAAACTACTTTTTTAATTGGCGGTTTAGGTGTTCGTCGGGATAACCCGGATTATGTGGCCATTCAAGTTGTGAATACAGTTTTTGGCGGACGCTTTACGTCTTGGCTAAATGATGAACTGCGTGTGAATTCTGGTTTAACTTATGGTGCAAACAGTCGTTTTTCGCCTTTAAAAAACTCCGGAACTTTCTATATTTCTACGTTTACAGCAAATAAAACCACCGAGCCAACAATTGATAAAGCATTGGAAGTTTTAAATAAACTGCATGATAAAGGTATAGATGATGAAACCTTAGCTTCGGCGAAAAACTATGTTAAAGGTCAGTTTCCGCCAAATTATGAGACATCGGATCAATTGGCTTCACTATTAACGCAAATGTTTTGGTACGGGTTTGATGAGTCTTTCATCAATAATTTCCAGGCAAATGTAGATGGCTTAACTTCCGCGAAAGCGAAAGAAATAGTTTCTAAATATTTCCCTTCTAAAAACCTGCAATTTCTATTGATCGGTAAATCTGATGAGATCAAAAAAATTGCTGAGAAATTAGGTCCGGTAACCGAAAAACAAATTAAATCCGACGGATTTTAAACCAGATTGCTAGAAAAACCTATCAGGTTTCCAAAACCTGATAGGTTTAATCTAACCGTAACCATTCTAGAAAAACCTATCAGGTTTCCAAAACCTGATAGGTTTATATTCACACAGAAAATATTATTTTATATCACCTTTTTTAACGGCACATCCTTTAAGCGTGCGGCTATTAATAACCACTTCGGCTGAGTAATTATAGGTATTGTCAGACATTCCGTCGCTGCAGTTTTCCTTTCGAATTACAACTACCAGTTTGTCTTTAGACGAATTTTTACTTTCAAAGCGATAAACGCCTCCGCCAATATTTGCCGGTTCGTAAGGGAATTCAAATGATTTATTCTGGCTTAGATCTTTAAGGATTATCCGCTGTTCATTTGGCATAATATCTAATGACCAAAATGGTTCGGTTCCTAAAGCAATAAATTCATATTGATAACATTCTGTACGGAAATTCTTTGCTTCAATTCGATCAATTTTAGTTACAACCAGAACATTGTCATAATCAGTAGCCATTCCGCTTTTTGCCTTTCCATCTAAATACCCGGTAACTTCCGCATAAGCTCTTTCTTTAGAATAAGGTAAAGGCTTTATGGCATCTTCATATTTAGTTCTTAATTGAGATGTACTGTCTGTAATCCAATAAATATGCTGATTATCACAATCCTGAAAAGTATTTCCTTCCGGATTGATTACAAATAATCCTTTGAATGTTTTTGGAGTTCTATCAATTACAGCAATTGTATTAAGAGTATCCAGACTATCTGTAGTCAAGTTTTGTTGTTGATTTGAATTGCAAGCACTTAAAAAAAGAGCTCCAATTAAAAGAAGTAGGTATTTCTGCATAGTATTTTAATATTCTGCATCAAAGATGCTTATTTTTATATTTTTGCAGTATGACCAAAGAACAAATTCAGGATTTAAGGGACAGAGTTACGTCCCTGAGGAGGCATCTTTGACATCGACAAGAAAGTTGATGAATTAGATATAGAGCAGGAAATAACCCTGAAGCCCGATTTCTGGGATTTCCCAAAAGATGCAGAGAAAGTTTTGCATTCTATTAAAGCCAAAAAAATCTGGACAGACGAATATCAGAAAGTGGAAGCAGCTGTTGATGATGCAGCCGTTATGCTCGAATTTTTTGCCTCCGGCGATGCCATCGAACAGGATTTGAAAGAACAATATTCGGCAGCCTTAACACAAGTTGAAGAGCTTGAGTTTAAAAATATGCTTAGCTCTGAAGAAGACCAGCTAAATGCGGTTATGCAAATTACGGCAGGAGCCGGTGGAACAGAAAGTTGCGACTGGGCATACATGCTAATGCGGATGTATATTATGTGGGGCGAAAAAACCGGTTATAAAGTTACCGAACAGGATATGCAGGAAGGTGATGTAGCCGGAGTAAAATCAGTCACTATTCAGTTTGAAGGTCAGTTTGCGTATGGTTACTTGAAAGGCGAAAACGGAGTTCATCGTTTGGTTCGCGTTTCGCCATTTGATGCAAACGCCAAGCGTCATACCTCTTTTGCTTCGGTGTATGTTTATCCTTTGGTTGATGATACTATTGAAATCGACGTAAATCCTTCAGAAATTGAGTTTGAAACTTTCCGGTCTGGTGGCGCCGGCGGTCAGAATGTAAATAAGGTCGAAACTGCCGTTCGTTTATACCATAAACCTTCCGGGATTGTTATTAAAAACCAGGAATCACGGTCGCAATTGCAAAATAAAGAGAATGCATTGCGTTTGTTAAAATCGCAATTGTACGAAATTGAATTGCGTAAACGCCGCGAAACTTCCGCAGAAATTGAAGGAAATAAAAAGAAGATTGAATGGGGAAGTCAGATCAGGAATTATGTTTTACATCCATATAAACTGGTGAAAGATTTACGTACAAACCATGAAACTTCAAATGCGCAGGCTGTTTTAGATGGCGATCTGGATGAATTCCTGAAAGCTTATATGATGGAATTTTAAAGTCTAAACGATATAATTTATAGAGCCGAAATGTAAATTCTTTTCGGCTTTTTACTTTATTGAATTTCAAAAATACTTAGCAACTCTTCCAGCTCCTCCACTTTATTCATAGCTGATTGCTTTTCGTAAGAGCTGATCAAATTTCTTAAAACTCGTTTTACAATATCTGTATTAGAACATGGTTCGTAGAATTGCTTATCAGGATGAATGTTCAATTGTTTCAGAAATGCATCCACATCGCGTTTGCCGAAAATAAAACCTTTGTTAAATGCATTAATATAGAAAAGTACGCCACTTTCAAAATCATTGTGCTGACTTTCGTCGAAATAAGCGAGGATGAAATGCTGTGGTAAATTTACTCCGTATACAGGAATATCCAGTTTTTGGGCAATGATGGAATATATCGCGGCAAGCGAGATTTGATTTCCTTTTTTAGAGTCCAATACATAACTCAGAAATGAATTATTTGAATCCTGATGATTCTTAGTATTTCCTGAAAAACCAAATGTATTGAAAAGAGAGTGGTTGATAATCTTTACTTTTTCAATGGCGCTCATGTCATACATCAATTGCATCCAGATATCCCGTTTCATTTCTTCAATCTGGTTGATAATTTTCTGATCATCGAGATCCGGATATTGAAATTTGTTTATGATGATTAATCCCTGCAAAAGATCAAATGAACCGCCCAATGCCCATAACTCCAGCTCCTGTTTTACATTTCTGAACTGAATTTTGTGAACCAGGTTTTCAATCCGTTCCTGCAAAATCGCGTCAAAAGATTGTTCCCAGGCACTTTCCAGATAACCAATAACTTCATTGCCATACGAAAGGATTTTATTCTCCACATGGCTTGAAATTTCCGTATCCGGATCATCCAGTAATCTGATTAATGAACTTATTTCTTTTTGGTCCATCGGTTTAATATTGAATTTCGCTATTTAATTCCTTTATCTATTTTTGCCGGATGTTAAACATCCGATTTGTACTTGATTATTTAAATCACCGGTTTACTTCTAAAACCCGGCATGGCGTTCATTCGCCATTTGTGTACAAGCTTGTTGATGAAGTTATTTACGATTTTCATGCCAAAGAAGTTTACAATTCTATTGAACAAACTCGCTCGGAATTATTACAAGACAAGCGTTTTATAAGCATTACAGATCTGGGTGCAGGTTCGCACCTGAATAATAACAAACAAAAACAGGTTAAAGTTCTTGCAAAGAATGCTTTGAAACCTGCCCGTGTGGCACAGTTGATATATCGTTTGGCTCATTTCTTTAACCCCGAAACGGTCATCGAATTGGGAACCTGTTTGGGAATTACCACTGCTTATTTATCCAAAGCTGCTCCTTCTGCAAAAATTGTAAGCATAGAAGGTTGTCCGCAAACTGCAGGAATTGCTGCAGAAAATCTTTCAAAATTGAATGTACAAAATGTTGATTTAAAAATTGGAAATTTTGACAATTTGTTACCTGATGTAATTTCTGATTTTGAGGAACTTGATTTTGTATTCATAGACGGAAACCACCGAAAAGATGCTACTCTTAATTATTTTGAATGGTGTCTGCCTAAACTTTCTAAAAACTCCATTTTGATTTTTGATGATATTTATTGGAGCAAAGGGATGAAAGAAGCCTGGAAACAAATTAAAGCTCATCAGCAGGTAACGGTAACTGTAGATCTGTTTTGGATTGGTTTGGTATTTATTCGCCCCGGACAGGTAAAAGAAGATTTTAAGATACGGTTTTAGAATTTATAGCTAGATGTCCCACATCTCCAAGATGTGGGACATCTACATTTTGAAGATTTAGGACAACTACAAGTTGCAGATGTGAACAAAATATTTCATTAAAAAGATTCGCCTAAGGCTAAATAAAACCCACTCTGGCGACTTTCACCGGCTCTTTTTTCTCCGATAGCATAATCCATGCGGACACTTAAGCCTCTTTCGACATCAAAGAAGTACCTGAAACCACCACCTAATGAAGGTTTTAAATCAGAAAAGTTAAAATTTCTGCTTTTGTAAACTGTTCCAGCTCCTGCAAAACCAACTAATCCAAAACGCGGATTAAAACGATAGCGGATTTCTGCCTGCAATGCCAGTAAATTATTATCGCGGTAGCGACCGGTATAATAACCCCGCATAATATTGTCATTTCCCAGCTGTGGCAAAAGGTAAAAAGGAGCTTTACTTCCGTTTAATGACTGATAATTTCCGTTAACTCCTAAAACCAGTTTACTTGCCAAACTTTTAAACGTTCTGAAATCGGTCTTGAGTAAACTTCCGCTAAAATTATCCCCGCCAAAAAAGTCGGGAGCATAGGAATAATTTACTTTGATATAAGTTCCTTTGCTGGTATAAGTATTTGTGTTCCGACTGTCTATACTTTGAGAAATTCCGGCAAAAAATATTTTACCCGATGATTGACCTTCCGTGTAAAATTGTGAATTATCTAATGGAACAAAAGTATCATCATATTCAAATTTGTAATTTTCATAACTCGCCGTTAAGCCGGTATAGGATATTTTGCCAAATAGCTTCTCCGCTTCCGCGTTCAATCGAAATAATTTTTGAGTGATTTTACTTTCATTGGCTTCCAGTGTTTCGGATCCAATGCCGTAATAATTAAATGGGAAGTTTTTGTACCTGATCTCCGTTTCGTAATGATATCTGTTCTGCGGTTGCCAGATATTAGTTTTGAACTGAAAATTAGATTGCTTTTTGGTTGTGAAAGTTGCCACGCCAGTAATGGTCGAATTTCGTGTTAACGTATCTGCACGGTCTGTATAAAATGAATAAAGAGTTACCAGTCCAAACTCAAAGCCCGTTTCCTGCGAATAGCCAACAACAGGTAAAGGCAAAAAACTGCTCGATCTAGTTGTGTCTTTTTCGCCACCAAATAGCTTTTTAAGCATTTTTTTTTGAGCGCTGGCGGAACTAACGGTAAGAGCCAGGCAGCTTATAAGCAGTATAAATTTGGGTAGACGAATTTTCATGTCGTAAATATAGATGTGTTTTAATGTAAGTTAAGCTTTTTTCGAATTGAAAAGATGATTTTCAATTAGGGGGCTTCAATAGTTTAGAATTAGTTATTTTTGCGGACTAATTTTTAGACTATGAGTATTGAACGCGGACCGATATCGCGGTTTATTGAACAAAATTATCTGCATTTTAACGCAGGGGCTTTAGTTGACGCAGCCAAAGGTTATGAAACACATTTGGATGAAGATGGAAAAATGATGATCACGCTGGCAGGGGCAATGAGTACCGCAGAGCTTGGTATATCTTTAGCTGAAATGATTCGTCAGGATAAAGTTTCCATAATTTCTTGCACAGGCGCCAATTTGGAAGAAGATATTATGAATCTGGTTGCGCATTCTCATTATAAACGCGTTCCTCACTACCGTGATTTAAGTCCGCAGGATGAATGGGATCTTTTGGAAAACCACTATAACCGTGTTACAGATACTTGTATTCCCGAAGAAGAAGCTTTTCGCAGGCTGCAAAAACACATTCATAAGATCTGGAAAGATGCCAATGATAATGGCGAAAGTTTTTTCCCACATGAATTTATGTACAAAATGCTTTTAAGCGGAGATTTGGCACAGTATTATGAAATTGATCCGAAGAATTCATGGATGCTGGCTGCTGCCGAAAAGAATTTGCCAATAGTTGTTCCGGGATGGGAAGACTCCACAATGGGAAATATTTTTGCGTCATACGTGATGAAAGGTGAGTTAAAATCAACCACCGTTAGAGGCGGAATTGAGTATATGGGCTGGCTTGCCGATTGGTATATCCATAACTCTGATGGCAAAGGCGTAGGCTTTTTCCAGATAGGCGGTGGTATTGCCGGAGACTTTCCAATTTGTGTTGTTCCGATGCTATATCAAGATATGGAAATGGAAAATATCCCCTTCTGGAGCTATTTCTGCCAGATTTCTGATTCTACAACTTCTTTTGGATCATATTCAGGAGCAGTTCCGAATGAGAAAATTACCTGGGGAAAACTGGATATACACACGCCAAAATTCATTGTAGAATCTGATGCAACCATAGTAGCTCCATTAATTTTTGCCTGGGTTTTGAAACAATAATAAAACTCTCTGTGAAATGCAATTGAACTTTGAAGGACCTTTTTACATATCATTTCAAAAACGTCTATTGAAACAAAACAAAACGCGTTTTTAGATAATTTAGAATGATTATAAATTGTTAATATTGGTCACCTAAATGTCACCGGTATTCGAATAAAACATACTTTTGTCAACTGAAAAATGCGGATATGGTAGCAATATTTACCCGCTGATCGATTATTTACATTTCAAATTTTAGCATAAAATACTCAATATGAGAAGCATCTCATTGTTTTTTAGAAGTGTTACAAAGTCACTGATCTTAATTGCATCATTAAGTGTTGCCTCGTTTACTAACGTGCATGCGCAGGATGCAGGAGCAGGGGCGGCAATCTTCAAGCAAAAATGTACATCATGCCACGCAATTGATAAACAGGTTGTTGGTCCGGCTCTTAAAGGAGTTAATGACCGTCATGATGAAGCATGGTTAATCAAGTGGACTAAAAATGCGCCAGCTATGATCGCTTCTGGTGATCCTGCAGCTAAAAAGCTGTATGATCAGTATAAGCCGTCTATGATGACCGCCTTTACAGAATTATCTGACGATGATGTGAAAAACATCTTAGCCTACATCAAGGCAGAAGAAAGTAAGCCGGCAGCAGCCGCTGCACCTGCAGCAGCTGGGGCGGAAGGTGGTTCTGATACATCTGGTGTAAGTGATTTTATGCTTGGCGGCTTAATTGCTGTCATCATTATCGCATTCCTGGTTATTCTGGTTCTTAACCGTGTAATTGGAACTCTGGAAAGAATAATGCTTCAAAAGCAGGGCGTAATTACTGAGGAAGAAGGCGAAGAAATTAAAAAAGATCGCTTTGCGGGATTGAAAAAACTTTCTAAAAATAAGAAATTCATCTTCTTTGTTGTTTTACTTGCTGTTATCTTTTTAGGATCTGTGGGATGGATTGGCATGTGGGAAACCGGTGTTCATACGGGGTATCAGCCGGTTCAACCAATTAAATTCTCTCATCAGTTACATGCGGGTATTAATAAAATTGATTGTCAGTATTGCCACACTGGTGCATATAAATCAAAGAATGCATCAATTCCTTCCTTAAATGTTTGTATGAACTGCCACAATTATGTTCAGGCAACTGAAAAATATAATGGTGAGATCTCTCCGGAAATTCAGAAAATTTATAAAGCATTGGATTATAATCCAGAAACGAAAGTTTATGGAGATAACCAAAAGCCAGTTGAGTGGATTAGAATTCATAACCTTCCGGATTTTGCATATTTCAATCACTCGCAGCACGTTAAAGTTGCCGGTGTTGAGTGTCAGAAATGCCATGGTCCAATTCAGACCATGCAGGAAGTTTACCAATATTCTCCGCTTACAATGAAATGGTGTATCAACTGTCATAAAGAAACCCAGGTTAACTATAAAGGCAATGCATATTATGATAAGCTGATAGCGGCCCATGATAAGTTGAAAAAAGGGCAAAAGGTTACTGCAGCCGTATTAGGTGGTTTAGAGTGTGGTAAATGTCATTACTAATTAATATAAAGAACTTACGTATACAGTTTATATAGCTTAAATGGAAAGCAATAAGAAATACTGGAAAGGTTTAGAAGAACTGCAAAACAGCAAGGAATTTGTTGAAAAGAACAAAGGCGAATTCTCTGAGGCACTTCCAATTGAGGAAGTACTTAATGAAGCTGGTTTAAGTACCGTAACTCCACGCCGCGACTTTTTAAAAGCTCTTGGTTTTGGTTTAGGTGCTGTAACACTTGCAGCTTGTAATAAAGCCCCGGTAAATAAATCTATTCCTTATTTGGTTAAACCGGAAGATGTTGTTCCGGGAGTACCAAATTACTACTCATCTACTTTTAACGGGCATAGCGTGTTGGTAAAAACGCGTGAAGGTAGACCGATTAAGATAGAAGGACACCCGAATTGTTTATTAAGCAAAGGTCGCTTAAACGCTCGTGGTCAGGCTTCAGTTCTTGATCTGTATGATGTTTCTAAGTTGAAAGGTCCAATGTACAATGGAGCAAGTACCACCTGGGAAAAATTAGATCAGTTTGTAAAAGGGGAATTAAACAAAGTTCAGGCAGGTGGAAAGAAGATCAGAATTGTGTCTTCTACTATTATGAGTCCTTCAACAAATGCAGTGATTGCAGATTTTGTTGCACAATATCCAAACACAAAACACATTCAAAGAGATTCGGTTTCGTACACTGGCATTCTTAAAGCAAACGAAAGCAGCTTTGGTAAAGCTGTTTTACCAAGATACAGTTTTGACAAAGCAGATATAATTGTAAGTTTTGGTGCAGATTTTCTTGGAACCTGGATTTCTCCGCTTGAGTTTAACCGCCAATATGCCTCTAACCGTAACAACGCGGCGTTGCAAAGCAAAAAAATGTCTCGTCATATCCAGTTTGAAACTGGAATGAGTATGACAGGTACAAACGCTGATGTACGTATTCCACTGAAACCATCAGAGCAGGGAATTGCATTAATGAATTTATACAGCGCTTTAGGCGGAAGCATCGCGGGAGCTAAAAAATTAGCGAACAATCCGAATGCGGAAAAAGCAGTTATGCTTGCCGCGAAGGAATTAAGCAATGCAAAAGGTAAAGCTATTGTAGTTTGTGGTTCTAATGATATTTCTACTCAAATTCTTGTAAATGCCATTAATTCCTTAATTGGAAGTTACGGCACTACTATTAATTTGGATAATGCTTCATATCAATACAAAGGTAACGACGCTGATTTTGTTGAGTTAATCAATGAAATGAATCGCGGTGAAGTTGGTGCTGTTTTCTTTATGGATAACAGTAACCCCGCTTATGATTATTTAAATGCAAAACAATTTGCTGATGCTTTAGCTAAAGTTACACTTCGTGTTTCTTTCGCTGATCGCGAGGATGAAACCTCTTCATTGTGCCAGATCATTGCGCCAACACATCATTACCTTGAATCATGGGGAGATTCTAATCCCGTACAAGGATATTATACTATTATCCAGCCAACAATAAACCCGGTAAATAACACGCGTTATGCGGAAGAAGGTTTATTGATCTGGTCTAACAATGCGGTTAAAGATTATTACCAGTATGTTCAGAACAACTGGTCTAAATCTGTTCTTTCTACATCAGGTTCAACCTGGAAAGAATTGTTGCAGAAAGGCTCTGTTTCTATAGCCGGATCCGCTGCTCCAGCTTCTGCTTCTTTCAGTCAGGATTTGGGAACAGCTACTCAGGCAATTGTTAATGCAAGTAATGCATTAGCCAAAGGCGGAGATGATGCCGTTGAGCTTCACTTATATGAAAACGTTCCAATTGGTGATGGGAAATCTGCAAACAATCCATGGTTGCAGGAGTTACCAGATCCGGTTTCTAAAGTAACATGGGATAATTATGCTGCTCTTGCTCCAAAATACGCTGAGAAATTAGGTATTGGAGAAGGGGATATGGTTGAAATCAAAACGGATAAATACAGTATTATACTACCTGTATTATTACAACCCGGTCAGACTATTGGAACTGTTTCTGTAGCCGTTGGTTACGGACGTATCAAAGCCGGAAAAGCTGCGTTTGAAGTTGGTCAGAATGCCTATCCGTTCATGACTTATTCAAACGGAAGTTTCCATACAAATGCTGCTGCTACAATCAGCAAAGCAGGTGGAAGATATGAACTTGCTCAAACGCAAACTCACCACACCATTGAAGGTCGTAACATTATCCGTGAAACTACATTAAAACAATATTTACAAGATCCATATTCTGGTACCGGTAAAGGCCATGCCAGGGATTATGATCTTTGGGATAGATACAATCAGCCCGGGCATAACTGGGTAATGGCAATTGACTTAAATGCGTGTACAGGTTGCGGCGCATGTATCGTTGCCTGTAATGCAGAAAACAATATTCCGGTTGTAGGTCGTGATGAGGTTCGCCGTCGTCGTGAAATGCACTGGATCAGAATTGACCGTTACTATACTTTCCAGGATGGAGAAGAGCGTGTAACGGAAGAGAATGAGATTAAGCATATGGAAAATATGGACAACGTTTCTGTTGTTCACCAACCCATGATGTGTCAGCATTGTGAGCATGCTCCATGCGAAACTGTTTGTCCGGTTATTGCAACTATGCACTCATCAGAGGGGTTAAACCACATGGCTTATAACCGGTGTATCGGAACCCGTTATTGTGCAAACAACTGTCCGTACAAAGTGCGTCGTTTCAACTGGTTTAACTACTGGAATGACTCCCGTTTTGATAACTACATGAATAATGAGTTTACACAGTTAGTTTTAAATCCGGATGTAACCGTTCGTTCAAGAGGTGTTATGGAGAAATGCTCCATGTGTATTCAACGTATTCAGGCAGGTAAACTTCAGGCTAAGATTGAGAAGCGTCCGTTAAAAGACGGCGATATAAAAGTAGCTTGTCAGCAAACCTGTCCAACAAATGCCATTATTTTTGGAGATGGAAATGATCCGAATTCAGAGGTATCAAAAGCATTAACAAGCGAGCGTACGTATTATGTTTTAGAAGAAATTAATACGATACCGGGTGTTGGATATCAAACCAAAGTTAGAAATACAGTAGAGGCTTAATTGATTTCATACAATTAGAAATTTAGAGAAATATGTCATCTCATCACGAATCCATACTTAGAGAACCATTAGTTACCGGGCGTAATATTACCTATGCCAAAGTAACAAACGATATATTGGTTCCTGTAGAAAATAAGCCCAATAAAGCCTGGTGGATTGGCTTTACAGTAGCAGCTTTGGGAGCATTACTTTGGGTAGTTGCTGTTAGTTACACTTTCTGGTTCGGTATTGGAACCTGGGGTTTAAATAAGACAGTTGGCTGGGCTTGGGATATCACCGGTTTCGTATGGTGGGTAGGTATTGGTCACGCCGGAACATTAATTTCTGCGGTATTATTACTCTTCCGTCAGAACTGGCGTAATTCCATTAACAGATCCGCGGAAGCGATGACCATTTTTGCGGTTATTTGTGCCGCCACCTATATTGTATCACACATGGGTCGTCCATGGTTAGCATATTGGGCATTACCACTTCCAAACCAGTTTGGATCTTTGTGGGTAAACTTTAACTCACCATTGGTATGGGATGTGTTCGCAATTTCAACTTACTTCTCTGTGTCATTAGTATTTTGGTACACAGGCTTATTGCCAGATATTGCAACAATCCGTGACCGTGCAACAGGTTTACGCCGCCGTATTTATTCTGTTCTATCTTTCGGTTGGACAGGTTCAGTAAAATCATGGCAGCGTTTTGAGATTGTTTCACTGATTTTAGCAGGTATTTCAACTCCACTTGTACTTTCTGTACATACAATCGTATCTATGGACTTTGCAACCTCGGTTATTCCGGGATGGCATACAACTATTTTCCCTCCATACTTTGTTGCTGGAGCAATTTTCTCAGGATTTGCCATGGTGCAAACCTTGTTATTAATTGCCCGTAAAGTTTTAGGGTTTGAGAATTACATTACTATGTTTCATATTGAGTCGATGAATAAAGTCATCATCTTAACAGGATCAATTGTGGGTGTAGCTTATTTAACCGAGTTGTTTATTGCATGGTACTCTGGTGCAGAATATGAACAGTATGCTTTTCTAAATCGCGTTAGCGGACCGTACTGGTGGGCATACTGGAGTATGATGACCTGTAACGTAATTACACCTCAACTTTTCTGGTTCAAAAAACTTAGAACAAGTATTGCAGCTTCATGGATACTTTCCATTATCGTAAATATTGGTATGTGGTTCGAGCGTTTTGTAATTATTGTAACTTCATTACACCGTGATTACCTTCCTTCAAGTTGGGTAATGTTTTATCCAAGTGTGATTGATGTTTGTATTTTTATTGGATCGATAGGTCTGTTCTTTACCTTATTCCTGCTATTCCTGCGAGTTTTGCCGGCAATTGCTATTGCCGAGGTTAAGTTATTGCTTAAGAGTTCCAGTGATCAGGCGAAGCAAAAACTGATCAGAGAAGATTCAGTTCCGAAAGTGGAAGCCGAATATTACCAGGAATCATTACAAAAGTTTGATAGTATTTCTACAGAAACCGAATACGCTAAAATCTAAAAATGAGCAACACAAAATATATATTAGGTCATTTTGAAGATCCGGATGATCTGATGCACGGAATAGATAAGCTGCATGAGAATAATGTAAGTGTTTACGATGTTTACACGCCTATGCCTATTCACGGAATTGAAGATAAATTGGGCATAAAGCGTTCCCGTTTACCAAAGGCAGCTTTCCTTTTCGGGATAATAGGAACTATAACTGCTTTTTCTATGCTATATTTTATGCTGGTTATGGACTGGCCTATGAATATTGGTGGTAAACCTGCATTTGCGTTCCCGGATTTTATTCCGGTAATGTTCGAGTTAACGGTGTTGTTCTGTGCTTTTGGAATGGTGGGTACATTTTTCTTTTCTACTCACTTATTCCCTGGGCGTGCGCCACGTGTTATGGATCTGAGAGCAACTAATGATCGTTTTGTAATTGCAATTGATGCAAAGGATAATCCGTATCCTGATAAGATTAATGATATTTTAAAAGATGCCGGTGCAGTAGAAATTTTGCACAATGAAAGGAAATATGTTAGTTATGAATAAGCTTGTATTAATACGTGCTGCTTTTTTAACGGTTGTTGTAGCAGTTGTTATGTCTGCCTGTAATGATAAACGCAGCACAGGTTGGGAGTATGCACCAAACATGTATATTGCAAAAGCATATAATCCGGATCAGCCGAATCCAAATTTTAAAAACGGACAGACAGCACAGGTACCTCCAGCGGGAACATCACCTATAGGATTTGATAAAGTTGACGAATACCCGAATACTCCAGAAGGTTATCAGGCTGCAAGCCAGAACCTGACCAATCCGTACCCGGTAACAAAGCCAACTTTAGAAGAAGGAAAAAGTTTATATGTAAACATGTGTTCTCATTGCCATGGATACCAGGGTCAAGGCGACGGATCTATTGTGAAGATGGGAAAATTTCCTGGCCCCCCTTCTTACGCAACAGGTACATCTTCTCGTGGCGGAGCTATGAAAGATTTAACAGACGGAAAGATATTCCATACAATTACTTATGGAGTGAACTTAATGGGACCACATAAATATCAGTTATCTCCGGATGAGAGATGGAAGATTGTTATGTACGTTCATGAATTACAAAAATTACAGTAGTCAATTGCTAATAACAGATGGGAACTCATAATCATAGTCATAATTTTACTGAACAATTTGTATTTACAGGCAAATTAAAAACCTGGAGTCTGATTGCGATACTTATTGGTGCTTTAGCTATTGCATTCGGTTTTTTAACCGATCATGCTGAACGTACTTATGCCAATTTACTTTTAATGGCTTATTACTTTACCTGCATTTGTGCTGCCGGATTATTTTTTCTTGCTATACAATATGTTTCTCAGGCAGGTTGGCCAACCGGATTATTACGCGTACCTCAGGCCATGTCGAGAGTATTGCCAATTGCATCATTAATTTTATTTATAGTTTGTGCATCCGGTTTGTTAACACATAACTTATATCACCACTGGAATGGGGAAGGTCTTTCTGATCCAAATAGCCCGAATTACGACGCTATTATTGCCGGTAAATCCGGATACTTAAATGTTCCTTTCTTTTTAACCCGTTTGGTGTTATTTCTAGGTGCTTATAGTTTCTTTGCCTTTTTATTTAATAAATATTCTAAAAGTGAAGATTTAAACGGTGGTTTAATCAATTATGATAAAAGCATTAAATGGTCTGCGATATTCTTAATCATTTTTGGATTTACAACTCCAATCTGGGCATTTGATACCATCATGTCCTTAGAAGCGCACTGGTTTTCTACCATGTTTGGCTGGTATAATTTTGCAGCTATGTGGTTAACCGGTTTATGTACAATTACTTTATTGGTAATTTTTCTGAAAAAAGCAGGATACATGGCTTGGGTTAACGAAAACCATTTCCATGATTTAGGTAAATTTATATTCGGTTTCAGTATATTCTGGACGTATATATGGTTCTCTCAGTTTTTATTGATCTATTATGCTAACATCCCCGAAGAAACAATTTACTTTTACCACCGTTTGGAGCCTGAATATTTACCCTGGTTTTGGGTAAATATAGTAGTCAACTTTGTAGCACCTGTTTTAATGTTGATGACACGTAATTCTAAAAGACAAATGAATTGGTTAATGTTGGTTTGTATTATGTTATTAATGGGTCACTGGTTAGATTATTATATGATGATTATGCCGGGAACAGTTGCAAAACACCGTGGTTTTGGAATTATAGAAATTGGTACTGCAATAGGTTTTACAGGCTTATTCACATTCCTGGTTTTAAATCAGTTAAGTAAAAGATCTATAGTGCCGGCAAATCATCCATTTCTGGAAGAGAGCTTACACCACCAGATTTAATGAGTAAAAAAGGGATTAGTTTACGTATAAACGTATTGTTTGATAATAAAATGGGTTTAAGAAAAATTTTCAATATCAGATCGATAGTCACATGTTTAGTTATTATAACCCTTGTGGGAAATATATCTAAACTTAGTGCCCAGTCTACAGATTCAACTGTAGTATCTAATACTGCAGCTGTTGATACGGCCTCTACAAAGATGTCATCTGATGCCGCATTGGCTCCGGCTTCTGCACCATTAATCAGCACCGAAGTTGATACTACAAAAATGGCTGCTGTTGCGGCGGCTTCGGTAAAAGAAGATCGTTCTCCGGTTTACAAATCAGCTACTTACTATGTGCTGATGTTTTTTCTGCTATGTATCTTCATCGCCATCATCGGAAAAATCCTGAAGGTTTATGAAATAAGCCGTGATATGCAGGGTAAAAAACAACCTGTTGACTGGAGAAAAGTTCAAGGTGTATTATTCGCGGTAGCATTAGTATTAGGTTTATATGGTGTTTACTGGTCATATACTGTTCAAGGACCGATGTTTCAAATGGTAGCTGCTTCAGAGCATGGTGACCGTATCGACTTTATGTTTGATATCACGGTGATTATTACCAGTATTGTATTCATATTAACACATATTGTTTTATTCGGCTTCTCTTTCAAATACCGCGGGTCTGTTAAAAAGAAAGCATATTTCTATCCTCATAACAATGCAATTGAGCGTATCTGGACAATTGTTCCGGCTATAGTTTTGACTATATTAGTTTTACTTGGGTTTTTTACCTGGAGAAGCATTACTAATCCGCCACAATCAGAACAGTCAAGAGCTTTATTAATTGAAGTTAGAGGTGAGCAATTTAAATGGAATATCCGTTATTCCGGCGAAGACAATAAAATTGGTTTAAGTAATTATAAATTGATAACGCCAACCAACGGTTTAGGTATTGATTTTAAAGATCGCAAAAGCTGGGATGATAAATTAGCAGGTGAAATTGTACTCCCTGTAAATCGTCCGGTACGTGTTGCTATTGGTTCTAAAGATGTGCTTCACAGTTTTTACCTTCCTGATTTCAGAGTTCAAATGAACGCAGTTCCGGGAATGGCTACTTTCTTCCAGTTCACACCAAAACTTACTACCGAGCAAATGCGTGAAAAACGCAATGATCCGACATATAATTACACATTATTATGCGCTAAAATTTGTGGAGCCGGTCATTACAACATGCAGGCAAAAGTTACAGTTGTATCTGAGCAGGAATATGCTGCATGGGTTGCTAAGCAACCATTAATGTATAATGATGATGTTAAAAAAGAACTTCAGATGGCTGATGAAAAAGCAGCTTCTGAACTTAATAAAGTTGCGTTAAATACTAATATTAAAAGATAAGAGAGATTATGGCAAGCACAGTAATACACGATTCAGCCGTACTACACCACCATGATCACGGTCATGATCACGGTCATCATAAAGAAAACTTTATAACCAAGTACATATTCAGTCAGGATCATAAAATGATTGCGAAGCAATTCCTGATCACTGGTATTATCATGGCAGTTATTGCAATGATGTTGTCTGTACTTTTCCGTTTACAATTGGGCTGGCCTGACAAAACTTTCCCATTATTGGAAACTTTTTTAGGCTCATGGGCAGAAGGTGGAAGAATCAAACCAGATTTTTATCTGGCCTTAGTAACCATTCACGGTACCATGATGGTATTCTTTGTATTAACAGCGGGTTTGAGTGGTACTTTCAGTAACCTGTTAATCCCTTTACAATTAGGTGCAAGAGATATGGCTTCGCCATTCTTAAACATGCTTTCATACTGGTTCTTCTTTACTGCTTGTGTGATCATGATGGCATCTTTCTTTACTGCAACCGGACCTGCAAGTGCAGGCTGGACAGTTTATCCGCCACTATCGGCATTGCCAAAAGCGATACCGGGATCTGGAATCGGAATGACATTGTGGTTAATTAGTATGACTATCTTTATTGCTTCTTCATTAATTGGAGCATTAAATTATATCAGTACCGTATTAAACATGCGTACTAAAGGTATGGATATGTGGAAAATGCCTTTAACAATCTGGGCGTTCTTCTTAACCGCAATAGTTGGTGTTTTATCTTTCCCAGTATTAGTTTCAGCAGTAGTATTATTGATCTTCGACAGAAGTTTTGGTACAAGTTTTTATCTTTCTGATATTGTAATTGCTGGTCAGGTATTACCTAATCAGGGTGGTAGTCCAATTTTATGGGAACACTTATTCTGGTTCCTGGGTCACCCCGAGGTTTACATTGTATTAATGCCTGCATTAGGTATTACATCAGAAGTTATCGCAACTAATTCGCGTAAGCCAATTTTTGGTTACCATGCAATGGTTTACTCACTTATTGGTATTACCGTACTTTCCTTCGTTGTATGGGGACACCATATGTTTGTAACAGGTATGAATCCGTTCCTTGGAGGAGTGTTTATGATTACAACGCTAATCATTGCGGTTCCATCTGCCGTAAAAACGTTTAATTACCTGGCTACTTTATGGCGTGGTAATATCCGTTTTACTCCGGCTATGTTATTTGCAATTGGTTTAGTGTCTTTCTTTATCTCTGGTGGTTTAACCGGTATTTTCTTAGGAAACGCAGCTTTAGATATCAACTTACACGATACTTATTTTGTGGTTGCTCACTTCCACCTGGTAATGGGCTCTGCGGCAATATTTGGTATGCTTTGCGGAGTGTACCATTGGTTCCCTAAAATGTTCGGACGTTTAATGGACGAAAAATTAGGATACCTTCACTTCTGGTTCACCTTTGTTGGAGCTTATTTAGTGTTTTTCCCAATGCACTTTATGGGTCTTGACGGTGTTCCACGTCGTTACTATGCTTTCACAGAATTTGAATTCATGAAGGAATGGTTAACTGTAAACACTTTCATTACTTGGGCAGCTATTATATCTGCGCTTGCACAGGTTGCTTTCTTGTGGAACTTCTTTTACTCTATATTTTATGGTAAGAAAACTTCACAAAATCCATGGCAGTCAAATACTTTGGAATGGACAACTCCGATTGAGCGTATCCACGGAAACTGGCCGGGAGAAATTCCTACAGTTTACAGATGGCCATATGATTACAGCAAACCGGGACATCATGAGGATTTCATTTCTCAGATAACTCCTTTCTCAGAAACTATGAGCTCTAATTTACCTCATGATTTTGAAGGTAATCCGGAAGCAGAAAGAATTCAGGAAGACTGGATAAGAAACAATCCGGCACCAAAAGCTATAGAAGAGGTTTAGTCTTTTACTTAGCTAAATAATAACATTGCAATTTTGCAAAATATTGGGGTATCTGCTATAAGTATTACTTACAGATACCCCAATATTATATCTCATTAATAAATGTATCCCTCCAGCGAAAAGAGATTTCTTAAGATAAATTTTATCTCAATTATTACTCTTTTTGTTTTAATACTTGCAGGTGGAATTGTTAGAACATCAGGTTCAGGAATGGGTTGCCCCGACTGGCCTAAATGTTTTGATCAATACGTTCCGCCAACAGATTCTTCTCAGCTTCCTGCTAATTATCTTGATAAATACGTTCAGAAGCGGGTTGCTAAAAATGAAAGGTTTGCACGTACGTTGGATGTTTTAGGTTTTGGAGAACTGGCTACAAGAATCAGGAATGATAAAAGCATTTTTGAACATGAAGAGTTTAATGCAGTAAACACCTGGATTGAATATATAAACCGCTTAATAGGTGTTATCTGTGGTTTCCTGATCATTGCTTGTTTGATATTTTCTGTTACTTACATACGTTCCAGGAAAAAGATTTTCTTTTTAAGTCTATTGAATTTATTTCTGGTAGGATTTCAGGGTTGGCTGGGTTCAATTGTTGTGTCAACAAATTTACTTTCCTGGGTGGTAACCGTTCATATGTTATTAGCGCTGGCAATTGTTGCCATAAGTATTTACACATATTTCCATGCCAGAATTTGGCGGGAAAGAAATATTTTGACAAACAGATCAGAACCTTTATTGAGGGGAATAGCTACATTTGCCATCATTTTAACATTGATACAAATAACATTAGGGACAACTGTAAGAGAACAAATAGATGCTATTTCTGATAGTATGAACAAGATGGGGCGGGCAGAATGGGTTGCAGAAGTTGGTTTAAATTTTGAAATTCATCGCGATCTGGCCATTCTGGTAATTATTGTAAATGCCCTGCTTTTTGTCATGGTTCGCAGTCGCTATCTTTTAAATGGTCAGCAATTCAAATTTATTTCTTTAGTGGTTATATTAATCATTTTGCAAATTATAACAGGGATAGTTTTATCCTATCTGGCCCTTCCGCCGGTTGCGCAGGCGATACATTTATTACTTGCCAGTTTGCTTTTTGGATCTCAATATTATTTAATGCTTTTGTTGGGACGGAATAAAATGTATAGACGGAAACAAGCGTGAAGAATTTTCTAATAGACTTTAAAAATTTAATTAAGCTGCGGTTAACACTAACTGTAGTATTTTCAGCATCCATTTCATTTTTAATAGGAAGTAAAGTTCAGGGAGATATTATCTGGATAAACTGGTTTATACTAACAATTGGTGGCTTTTTAGTTACTTCAGCAGCAAACGGATTTAATGAGATCATTGAAAAAGATCTTGATAAATTAATGAAACGCACAATGGATCGTCCCATTCCTTCCGGAAGAATGACAACCGGGCAAGCATTGGTTTTAAGTTTATTTATGGGAATTGCCGGAACATTGATTTTGGTAAAACTTAATTTCCTTACTGGAGTTTTATCAGTATTTTCAATTTTCCTGTATGCATTTTTATATACACCAATGAAGCGTAAATCGCCAATTGCTGTATTTATTGGTGCCTTTCCGGGGGCTTTACCGCCGCTAATTGGCTATTTCGCAGCATTTGACCGTCCGGAAATTTCCTGGATACCAATTATATTATTTCTTATTCAGTTTGTGTGGCAGTTTCCACACTTCTGGGCAATTGCCTGGGTATTGGATGATGATTATAAACGTGCCGGTTTTAGGCTTTTACCAACAACCAAGCGGGATAAGATCAGCAGTTTTTTAACTTTGTTTTCTACTATTATTTTATTGCCCGTAGGTTTAATGCCATTTATCTATGGTTTTGGCGGATATATTTATGCAGGAGTTTCTATAATCTGCGGATTACTTTTTTGCTGGCAAGCACTAAAGTTATTTACTAAAGGAGATGTTCTTTCAGCTAAAAAACTGATGTACACTTCATTTTTATATTTGCCGTTGGTTCAACTGGCGTTATTATTTGATTTTATTATAAAGTAATTATATGGAACAAATTTCAAGAGAACAGGATAAGCAAAATTTAAAAGCTAAAAAGTTTTTGATGTGGTTATTCATCATCTCATCATTTATGATGTTTGCAGCTCTAACCAGTGGTTTTATAGTTTATACCGCAGGTAGTGCAGAACGCGGTTTAAAAGTAATCTTACCTCAGGCATTTAAATACAGTTCAGCTGTTATTATTATTAGTAGTATTACTATGCATCTGGCCTATTTATCTGCTAAAAGATTGCAGTTTGGAAAGCAAAAATTGTATTTGGGAATTACTATCTTTTTAGGATTTCTGTTCTTTTACCTTCAACTTTCGGCATGGAGAACATTAACAGAACAGGGTGTTTATTTTGTTAACTATAATGCCTCTCAGTCCTTTATTTATATTTTTTCCGGTGCGCATCTGGTGCATATTTTTGCGGGAATATCAATGTTATTTTATGCCCTTGCTGGAGTATGGAGAAATATACCTCAGGTTCGAAATTTGTTTCGTCTGGAGGTCACTTCAATATTTTGGCATTTTATAGATATACTATGGATTTATCTATATGTTTTCTTACTTTTGAATCAATAATTAACCCCAATACCATCACTTAAATGAGTTCTACTGTATCACAAATTGATGAAATAAAAACCGACGCCTGGAGTGGTGGAAAATCTCCGTTTGCTGTTGAATACGGCAAATTGATGATGTGGTTTTTCTTAATTTCAGACGCATTTACATTTTCTGCTTTCCTGATCTATTATGGCGCACAACGCTTTAGTAAAGTAACCTGGCCAGACCCCGATGTAGTTTTTCAATCAATACCTGGAATTGCAGATGCAGGATATCCATTAGTTTTTGTGGGTATCATGACTTTTATACTCATTATGAGCTCTGTTACAATGGTATCTGCGGTGGAAGCTGGTCATCGAAATGCTAAAAAGGAAGTAGTATGGTGGATGGTTGCAACCATTATAGGTGGTTTAATGTTCCTTGGTTGTCAGGCTTTAGAATGGAGCCATTTGCACCATGAAGGTTTTTGGTGGGGATCTATTCCCAATCCAGAAATTATAAAGGAATTAGGATCGGATAGTGTGAGCACTCTTCAATTTTCTAATTTATTTTTTACCATTACCGGATTTCATGGGTTTCACGTATTTACAGGAGTACTCATAAACATTATTATTCTGATTATGACTTTGAGTAATGTGTTTCAAAAACGCGGTAGCTACCTGATGGTTGAAAAAGTTGGCCTTTACTGGCACTTTGTAGATCTTGTTTGGGTATTTGTATTTACTTTTTTCTATTTAGTTTAATCCTGATAAAGCAAAATTATGTCAGCAGAAAATACACATGATCAAGTTACACATGCCATAGGGCATGAAGACGAAGGAATGAGCAAGAAAAAGATTTGGCAGGTTTTCTTTTACCTGTTGGGGATTACTGCCTTAGAATTTTTTATTGCACTCTATTTATTACCAAAAGGAATTATCGGTCACGGCATTGGAAACTTTGCTTATATCATTCTAACACTTGTAAAAGCATTTTATATTGTAGCCTATTTTATGCACTTAAAGTTTGAAAAATTAGCTTTAAAAACAGGTATTACAATTTCACTGGTGTTTATTGTTTACTTTATTATTTTGATGCTCACAGAAGGTTCATACCTGAATGTGCACATGAATTAATGAACAATTCGACTTCTTCTTTTAAAAAAATTATAATCCTGGTAATCCTTCTTGCGGTACCAGGATTATTATATTATTTACTTCAGGAAAAAGGCCAAAATCGGTATCATCCTCTTGGTATTTTTGGCCCTAAAGAGTTAAGCGGAACTTTTCATAGCAAACGCGGAAAGCAAATTCCGGACACGCTTTACCATCACATCCGCGATTTCTCTTTAATTGACCAGCAGGGAAAAGATTTTCCGCTGAAGGCAGACAGTAGCCGAATCACGGTAGTTAATTTCTTTTTCACACGCTGCCCTTCTTTCTGTTCAGATATGAATAAAGAAATGGCAAGAGTGGCAAATCAGTATTCTAAGAATAATTTGCTGCGGTTTATATCAATTTCGGTAGACCCGGATTTTGATTCTCCTGAAGTATTAGCAAAATATGCCGCCAAGTATAATTTACCTGTTGATAAATGGCGTTTCCTAACGGGAAATCAAGACAGTATTTATGCCATTGCCCGACAAGATTTTTTAGTTGATGCAATTCGCGATTCAAGCCAGATCAACAATGTAATTCATAGTTCGATGCTTATTTTGCTGGATCCTCAAAAACGCATTCGCGGATATTATGATTCTACCAATAAAACTGAAGTGGATAAACTGACAGACGAAATTAAAGTTTTGATAACGGAAGAACTGCGGAAAGTTAAAAATCCGTAAATAGAACTTGAAGTAAAATCCTGTAAAATTTCCATAATAATTCTATTTAAATGAACGATAAATTAATTTTCAGGCTAATAGCAGCAGTTTCAATTTTTGTTTTGGTAGTTGTCGTAATTCTTCAAAGCAATATTTTAAATATCTTTCCGGATAAGAGTGCAATCCCTTCATGGGTGTTTTCGCTTCCCAAATTAAACGCTTTCATAAATGGAACTTGCAGTGTATTGTTGTTAATATCATTGTATTTCATCAAGAATAAAAATATTAAGGCGCATAAAACACTGAACATAATCACTTTTATACTGTCCTCATTATTTCTGGTTTCTTACATCATTTTTCATGCTACAGGCATTAAAACTACTTATGGAGGTCAGGGAACTTTAAGGACTGTTTATTATTTTATTTTGATAACTCACATAATTTTAGCGGCAGTTGTTTTGCCTCTTGTTTTGTTTAGTTTTCAACGCGGTTTAAGCATGCAAATTGAAAAGCACCGCAAACTTGTACGCTGGAGTTTTCCGATTTGGTTATACGTTACCGTTACGGGAGTTATTGTTTATTTAATGATTTCTCCTTATTACACTTTTTAAAATAATCGCTGTTTTATTTTGTAAAATTGAGGTATTGTTTTTTAAACTAATAGCCTTTAATTTAAAGAGTTCGCGTATATTTGAAATATGAAAGCGATCAAAAAAATCTCTCTTATTTTCATCATTTCATTCCTGACTTTAACTGCGGCAGACGTGTCTGCTCAATGTTCTATGTGTGCGTTAAATGCAGAGAATTCAGTTAAAAATGGTAACACTCAGGGAAATGGTTTAAACAAAGGAATTTTATACCTTTTAGCTGCACCGTATCTTGCGGTAGCAGGAGTTGGGCTTATCTGGTATAAAAAATACCGCCGTAAAAACGTAGCTATTAATATTAAAGACGAGAAAATTAATATGAACTAATCTTTGGGTAGTTCAATTTAAATTCTAATATTTTTCCCCTTTAATATTTCTAAAAGCCTATGCCAACAAGTAAACTCGATGCAGTTATTCATGCTAAATGTCCAAAATGCAGGCGGGGTAATATTTTCTCAGGACCTATGTATGGTTTTAAATGGCAGGGAACAAATGAATTCTGCCCTAATTGCAAAATGCGATTTGAAATAGAACCCGGTTATTTTTACGCCGCAATGTATGTTAGCTATGCGTTCAACGTAGCTCAAATGGTAACTCTGGGTATCTTAACATACTATTTTTCAGGTCAGTCAGAATCTCCCTGGCTATATATTGCTATAATTCTTTCTGGAACTTTTTTGTTCGCACCATTCAATTACAGATATTCACGCGTTGTACTTTTACATTGGCTTTCGCCGAAGGTAAAATACAATTCATATTATGATTCGAATGATTACAAAAGCAACGTATGATTTTTTAAAAGATCTCGCTCAAAATAATAACAGAGAATGGTTTCAGGATCATAAATCTCAACATGATCTGGCAAAAAAAAATGTCTTAGACTTTGTTCAGGAAATAATAAATAACCTGAGCCAAACAGATCCCTTAGTTCCACAAAGTTTGGAAGCTAAAAATTGTGTCATGCGCATTTATCGCGATGTGAGGTTCAGTAAAGATAAAACTCCATATAAAACAAATTTTGGTGCCGGCATATCGCCGAATGGCAAAAATTTTAACGGTCCCGGATATTATCTTCATATAAGTCCCGAAGGTTGCTTTTTAGCTGGAGGCTGCTGGATGCCCGAAGCAGACAGTCTAAAACTCATTCGTCAGGAAATAGATTATAATGCTTCAAGTTTTCGTGAAATTATAGAAGATCCGGATTTTAAAAGTTATTTTGCTGAACCAGACCGGGAGAATTTGCTAAAAACTACACCGAAAGGATATCCGGCAGATCATCCTGAAATTGTATTTCTAAAACTGAAAAGTTTTACGGTAAGTCATGAAATTAACCCTGCGGAACTAACAAAGAAAAACTCTGTTGATTTGGTTATGGAAGGATTTGAAAAGATGCATCCATTTATAATTTTTCTGAGAAACGCTTTAACTTAAACAAATAATATAAAAATGAAGAAACTAAACATTGCCATTCTACTTGCCGTTTTATTTGGCTCTTTCAGTTCATGCGTTGTACTTTCTCCCAAAAAATACAATGCATTATTAGCTAAAAATGATTCGTTATCTATGGGTTGGGAATCTGCACAGGTTAAAATTGAGAGCCTTGAAGAAGAAATGAATCGCCTGCAGGCAGATACTGCACGTATGAATAATCGGATTAACGAATTGCAGAATAAATTGCAGGGACTCGATGCCAATTATGCTTCTCTGCGATCTAACAGTTCTACTGAGATCAACAAGCTTTCTGACGATTTGCAAAAGCGTGAGGCTCGTTTAAAAGAAGTTGAAGAAATTTTGCGCAAACGCGATGAAGCAACCAACGCCTTGAAAGAAAAACTTTCTAAAGCTTTACTCGGTTTTCAGGAAAGTGGATTATCAGTAGATATTCGTAATGGAAAGGTTTATGTTTCATTAACCGATAAATTGCTTTTCCCAAGTGGAAGTATTGTAATTGATGAGAAAGGAAAGCAAGCGTTAAAAGAGCTGGCAAAAGTCCTAAAAACCCAACAGGAAATAAATATTTCGGTTGAAGGTCATACAGACAATCAGCGTGTTGTAAATCTTGGTCAGATAAAAGATAACTGGGATCTTTCTGTATTGCGTGCAACCTCTGTTGTTCGTTATTTGACCGATGTTGAAAAAATAGAGAATAATCGGATTACTGCAACAGGTAAAGGACAGTATCAGCCAATTGAAGAAGGAAATTCTGCTGATATTAGAAGCAGAAACCGTAGAATTGAAATTGTACTTTCTCCAAAACTAGATGAATTGTATAATCTGATTAAATAGTAAAAACCCAGATCAAAAAAAGAGCGATGAAAATTTCATCGCTCTTTTTTTGTGCTTTAAAATCACTTTAAAATGGACTTATAAAATCTTTAAATAAGGGTAACTCTTTATCTTTTTCGGATAAGAAAACCTGCTCATTTTTTATACCCCAATCGATGTTTAGTTGAGGATCATTCCAGATCACTCCAATTTCTGATGCTTTATTATATACATTGGTTACCTTATAAGTGAAAATGGTATTCTCTTCTAAAGTTACAAATCCATGCAGAAATCCGGGAGGAACCCAAAACATCCGGTGATTATCTCCACTTAATTCTACCGCAAGACTTTCTCCATAAGTAGAAGAATCTTTGCGGATATCTACCACAACATCTATCACTTTGCCCTGAATTACACGAACCAGTTTACCCTGATCATAAGGTGGTGCCTGAGCATGTAAGCCTCTTAATGTTCCGGGTTGTGAGAGCGATTGATTATCCTGAACAAATTCAAAATTTATTCCCGCTTTCTTAAAGACTTCCTTGCTGTAACTTTCGTAGAAATACCCGCGATCATCTTTCCAAATTTTTGTATCAATTAAAAGGGCATCTTTTAGTTTGGTCTCAATAAACTTCATGCCTGATCTACAAATTCCATTAATGAACGATAAGAGACAAACTTGTCTTTAAACTGAGCCGGGAAAGAAGCCTGCAAATCTGTGGCAAACTTGTGCTTATATTCGTCGTACTTCTGCCCGTTTTCTGCAATATACTGTATGCAATAAGTTGCACCTTCATTGGGCGAATCAATAACTTTTAACATTCTGTATGAAAGGAAACAGGATGTTGCCATCACCTCGGGAATATGTTCTCCTTTCATCCAGTTTAACCATTCGGTTTCTATTTCTTCATCCAGAATAACCGTTACGTTGTATAAAATCATGTTGCAAAGATAGTTTTTTATCAATCTCAGAATAACAGCTTTAGAAAATTTTCATTTAAGAACCGGGTTTATCTCCACGCAAATTTCTGAATCTTTTTCGGGCCTCAATTACATATAAACTTCCGGGGAAATCTGTTATGATTTTTTGATACAAATCTTTTGCCTTTGCAGGCTGATTGAGTTTGGTCTCATTAATATCTGCGAGCATAAAAATGGCGTCATCCGCCCATAAATCAAAAGCATAATTTGAAATTATTTTTTGAAGCTCTGAAACCGCTTTTTCCAGCTCATTGGTTTTAATATGAATTTTTGCCCGCGACATTAAAATATCATCATCTAAAGAACTTGCAGGATATTTCGCATTTAAGCTATCCAAAGTTTTTAAAGCCAATTGCGGTTGGTTTTTAAAAATCAGTAAATCTGCACGGGAATAAAATTCTAAGGCATTGGTATCTGTTTCATTCTGTAAATTATCTGTTATCAGCAATCTGAGATTTAAAGCATCATTTGCATATAGTTGCGATGTTGAAGCTTTTAAAACATCTAACTGTGCCTTCGCCCATAAAAAGTCGCCCTGGAAATAAGATAGACGAGCATTTTTAAATTTTGCTTCCTGTCCGGCAGGCTCGTTTGAAAATTGTTTTTCTACCTGTCCATATGTTAATGCCGCATCCCAAACTTCGCCTGTAAGAATATATATATCACCCAATTCTAATTTGGTTTGGGCAACAATAGAAGGGTTTAAACCCGGAATTTTTAATAAGTTTTCTAATTCGGTTGCAGCCTTTTGCGGATCATTTATATAGTAAGCCAGCAAACCGGCATATTGCCTGATGGCATAAGATGTGCCTGTATTTCTTCCAAACTCGTTTAATAAAAATTCATAATCTTTTTCCAGTATCAGGAGTTCTTTCTGTTCAAGCTTACCGGCGGTGAGCATTTTAGTTTTGATATTGAGAAGATCAATCTTAGAGGGAATGTAATACCGGCTGTTTTCTCCTTTTTCTATCAGATAATTTAAAACTTCAATAGTTTGGTCGTAAGCTTTATTATCACTCAATAATCGCGAAAGCTCAAAAACCCTGTCGCCGTCTTCCTTCAATCTTTTATCCAGAGCAAGGGTTTGCCTTACTGCCATATCAAATTCTTTCTGTTGAATGAATAACCAAGTCAGAAACTCGGTATAAGCAATATTTTGAGGATCTTTTTGTATTCTGCGAAGTAATGCTGTTTTTAAGAGATCGTAGTCGGCATCATCTTCCAATAAATTTGATAATGTGTTTTGTGCCTGCATTAAAACCTGAGGTGTACTTTCTAACAGATTTAAATATTCCATTATCAGCATTCCTTTGTCTTTTCTATATCGGTATAAACTGATAAGGTCATATACAAAGGCATTTTCATCATTTAAAAGCCGGCGTCCGGAAATAAAAGTTTTCACAGAAAGATCATAAGCTTCTGCCCGGTAAAAGTTGGTTGCCAGATCGCGGATAGCAAATTCATTCTGAGGTAGCCCTTTTATCAAAGAATTAAAAAGATCATCCGCTTTCTCCTTTTCACCTTGCTCTAATAATATGCGACCAACATCTACAGGATAAGAATAATTTTGAGGGTACTTTTTTTGCATTTTGCGGGCAAGCTGCAAAGCTTCATCATATTTTCTGGTTCTAAGCAAACTGGTAAAGTAGGGGTCATAATAACCCGGGTTTTCACTTTGAGTAAAAAGCTTTGCATATATTGAAGCCGCTTTTTCATATTCGCCATTTTGAAAAAACTGGGCTGCAATAGCCTCATTATTGTTTTGCTGGGCGTATAAACTTATTACAGAAATGAAAAATAAAATTGATAAAACTATTTTTTTCATTCAATATTAATTATTCGGCTTCATTGTTTTTTTACAATAAGAAGGAAACCTTCGATGTATAATTTAGTATTAAGGTTTTAGAATGTCTAAGAAAATATAAAACGTTAAAAGGTTAGAATTATTAACCCCTATTTGGATGTATTTTAAATGTTACTGTTATAATAAGAGTATCTATATATCAAATATGTACTTTGACCAGATTTATTTTCGTTTAAGCTCTAAAGATATTCTATTCTAGAATTATTGCAGTTTAAAATAATGGTATTTGAAGTATTTTGATTTGCTGATGCGACTTTTTTTTGAGAAAAACTTAATGTATAAAATTTCTGCTGCTATTTTATTTTCCTGTATTTTGCTTTTCTCACTTTGTTCTAAAGAAAAGAAAAATGAGCAAATAAGCCTTGAAACATTTTTTAAGAACCCCGAGAAATCCAATTTTGCAATTTCTCCTGATGGCAAATATATTTCTTATTTAAAACCTTTTCATAACAGGTTAAATATATTTGTGCAGTCTGTTGATGGCAAAGAGGTTACACAATTAACACAAGATACACTGCGCAATATTTCTTATTATTTCTGGGGAAACAATAATGAGATATTGTTTATTAAAAATTATGAATCGGATGAAAATCCAATACTTCAGGCCGTACAACGCGACGGAAAAAATACCCGCACTTTAATTTCGTACAAAAATACCCGTATAAACTTAATTACAACAGATGCCGCTAAAAACGGCGAAATTCTGGTTGCTTTAAATGCCCGTGATTCTACTGTTTTTGATGCCTACAGAATGAGCATTAAGGATGGAAAACTAAAACAATTGGTCAAAAATCCGGGGAATATTACTAACTGGTTTGCAGATCCATCAGGCAAGTTAAGAATGGCAATTTCCAGCGATGGCGTGTATGAAACCTTACTTTATAGAAATACAGAAGAGGAGGATTTCAGGCCTATTGTTAAGAATAACTTTAAAACTACTATTGTACCGGTTGGCTTCAGTAAAAATCAGGGAATTTATGCTTTATCAAACCGTCATCGGGACAAAATGGCTCTTGTTGAATTAAACTCCAGAAATGGAAAAGAGATAAGAGTAATTTATTCAAATCCGGAGGTTGATGTAACAGAGGCTGAATTGTCAAGCATAGATAATAAACTGGAATATGCAGTTTATGAAACATCGAAAAAGCAAAGATTTTATCTGGATGCCGGGGTGAAAGAAATGTATCAGCAAATTGAAAAACAGTTGCCAAATACGGAGCTCACCATCACCGGACAGGATGCTGCTGAAGAAAAATTTATTGTTAGAACTTTTACGGACAGAAATCCGGGCACATATTATTTATATTTTAAAAAGAAAAATAAGCTTCAGAAACTGAGTGATGTAAATTCATCCATTCAAAAGAATAGTTTGTCTGAAATGAAGCCTATTACTTTTAAAACAAGAGATAGCGTTATTATTAATGGCTATATGACTCTTCCTAGCGGGAAGCAAATTAATAATCTTCCATTTGTTGTTATTCCGCATGGAGGACCTTCCGCAAGGAATTCCTGGGGCTATAATGCCGAAGTTCAGTTTTTGGCAAGCAGGGGTTATGGTGTATTGCAATTAAACTATAGGGGCTCAACAGGCTATGGAAAGGAATTTTGGATTGCAGGTTTCAAGGAATGGGGTGGAATTATTCAAAATGATATTACGGATGGTACAAAATGGCTGATCAGGACTAAAATTGCTGATCCGCAAAGAATTGCTATTTATGGCGGAGGTTTTGGCGGATTTTCTGCACTTAGCGGATTATGTTTTAACTCAGATTTATATGCCTGTGGGGCATCCTATTCCGGGTTTATTAACTTATTTACCTATGTTAAGGCTATTCCGCCTTATTACAAACCATACCAGCAAATGTATTTTGAGATGGTCGGAAATCCGGAAACAGATGGGGATTATTTCAGGAATGTTTCACCTGTTTTTCATACCGATAAAATTAAAGTGCCTGTTCTCATTGCCCAGGGATCAAAAGACCCGCGTGTAAACGTAACTGAGACTAATCAGTTTGCTAAAGAATTGAAAAAACGCCAAATTCCGGTTACTTATTTAGTAAAAGAAAACGAGGGACATTTATTTAAAAATCAGGAGAATAAGATCGAATTTTATAAGGAACTTGAGGCATTCTTAAAAAACAATCTTGATAAAAATAAATAGCAAATGAAGGAGCAGATTCAGCTATATCGCAAAAATTTTGCCTTGGTAGTGACTTTCCTGGTTTTGATATCAATATCGCTGGTTGTTGCCATGTTACTGGCTTATAATCTGACTAGAAAATATGTTGAAAACGAATTTGTCTCTCAAAAAATAGAAGTTCTCGAAGAAGTTGTAAATCCCTACAATGATCTTTTTCAGAACAAAATTCCGGAAATATCTTTTTATCAGGGATTTTTAGATTCATCATCTGTAAAGAAATATGCGGATTCAGTTTTTATTAAATATCCTTTTGTAGATCGCATTGTATTTTATGATGCAGCCATTAGCAACCTTCCCCATTCAGATGGATTAAGGGTTAACAATTTCTCGATAAGACCAAAAGCTGTTTATCAATTTGGAAAGAATGTTACCAAAGACTCGTCAGCGCTGTTTAAAAAGTCATTTCCAAATTCATTATCCTTACAAACTGCAGATGAGTTTAATAAAATGGCAGTAAAGTTTACGGGTTTTATTAAATCTGCCGATACTACAAAAGCTCTGAATGATGATGATCGCTATAACATTTTTTATAGTGTAAATGCCAACCGGATAACCTATATGAGCATCCCGAGAAGGGAAGATTTGCGAATTTTTAAAGATCTAATGCTTAAAAAACAGCCGCCATCTTTACAATATGAGCAGGATATAATGACTTTCTATATGGATCCGTTCAAATTGAAAGTTTTAAATCCCCACCCGGAATTATACCAGCATATAATAATTAAACCTCTGGTGTATGAATCTCTTTCAAATAATCCGGAATTGATTAATACAGATATTCCTTTACCGGGAGCTTTTTCCGATTATAAATTATATTTAAGTTCCTCTAAAAGCTATTTAAGGAATGAGATCAATTTAAGATTTCTGCCAATAGCTTTAGGATTATTATTGATTTATGGTGTTTTGGTCTTAATAGCTTATCTGATTTTTCGAAATCTGAACATTAACAGTAAAATGTTCAAATTGCAATATGACTTTATAAATAATCTAACTCATGAATTTAAAACTCCGGTTAGTGTTATAAAGATAGCAGGAAACAACATTCGTAGTTCTGCTGAACTTTCTGTTAGAGAAAAGAATCATTATGGCAAAATTCTTGATGAAGAAGCAGATAAGCTGAATGATTTGATGAACAGGTTATTGTCTTTCACTCAAATTGAAAACAGGGCGATAAAAATTAAAGAAGAAGTAATAAATCTGGAAGTTTTTTGTCAAAACATTATAGATGCATATCAGATAAAATATCCTCATTTCGATATTTCATGTACCATAGAGGGTGTAAATCTTTTTAAAGCAGATCCGGTTTTACTTGGCAGCTTATTTCAGAATTTAATTGACAACGCATACAAATATTCCTTATCAGATAAAAAGGAATTACATATAGTTATTAAAAAGGTCAGGAGACATTTAATTTTCCGGTTTACTGATCAGGGAATTGGAATTCCACAAAAGGAACTCGATAATATTTTCAAAAAGTTTTATCGGATTCAAAGTGAATACAATCAACAAGGAAGTGTAGGTTTGGGTCTTGCTTTCTGCAAGGAACTCGTGAATTTTATGCATGGATCAATTGCTGTTAAAAGCAGATTAGGCAAAGGTTCTGAGTTTAAAATTGCACTTCCTTTTGAAGAATTAAGTTTAGAATAAATACGTACAAACCTGTTAAAATTTTACTTACGTTATGCATAAAGATATTAAAGTGGCGGTAGTTGAGGACGATGAAAATCTTCTTTTCCTGGTTAGCCATAGATTAAAAGCTGAAGGCTATCAAGTTTTTGAAGCGGCTGATGGATTGAAAGCCGAAGAAATAATTATGAATGAACGGCCGGATATTGTTTTACTTGACTGGATGCTTCCTAAAAAAATTGGCTCTGCAGTTTGCCAGTCTGTAAGGGAAAAAGGTTTTGATAATTTAATTATCATGATGACGGCAAAGGCCCAGGATGTAGATAAAATTGATGCATATAGTTTTGGAGTATCAGATTATGTAACCAAGCCATTTAACATGGATGTTTTGGTCGCATTAATTGATAACAAAGTTAAATTTGCACTTAACAATGAAAAATCTGAAGCGCATAAGTTTGGTGATATGGAGCATTTCCCAAATACGCACTCGCTGATGAAGGATGGGAAAAAGATTGAGCTTACCATTTTAGAGAACCGTATTTTGCTCTATTTCCTTAAGAACGACAATAAAATAATTAATAGAGATGAGTTGATGCTTGTTGTTTGGGGATATAATGCAGATGTAAATACCCGAACTTTAGATATGCATATTGTCAGGCTGCGTAAAAAAATAGAAGATAATCCGGATCGGCCGCATTACCTGCAAACTGTTAGAGGTGTAGGTTATAAATTTATAACCGAACAGGCGGTTTAATTTATAACAGAATCCTGAGTTTTAACATCCTTTTTTGTAGTTTGGGAGCATGAAATTCAGGATTTTCTTTGCGCTGCTGATTTTATCAGCCAGCAGTTTATCAGCACAAACCAAAACTTATTTTAAAGGCTATAAAAGCTTCAGTCGCGATAACAAAAGTATAAAGGTAATTACCGAAACCGGACAGATTCTAATTTCTGCTTACGAACCTTCAGTTCTTAGAATTACCTATCTGGATGCCGCAAATGAATTTTCTGACTCTTCTGCGGTTCTGGTTTCACATCCGCAATTTACAGAGTTTAAAATTTCAGAAACTCCACAATTCATTTCACTTAAAACAGATTCTTTAGAGTTAGTCATTAGCAAAGCTGATCTGGAAATAACCTTTAATAAAAAGGGAAAAGAGCTCAGTAAAAATCTCAACTATTACTGCAATTCAGAAAATATTCATGGTCTCAGCTTTCAGCTGGATAAAAGTGAAGCCTTGTCAGGAACCGGATCCAGGGCAATTCCGGTAAACCGACGTGGTTATCTGTTAGAAAATTATCATCAGCCACATTACGGATATTCTTATGGCGAACAGAATCTGAATGTTTCCGTTCCGCTCATCGTTTCTTCTAAAGGGTATGCCATTTATTTCGAAAATGCAGGTGCCGGCTTTTTCGATTTGGGGAAATCAAACCCGAATCAATTAGATTATTCAACACAAAGCGGAAATGTATCTTACTTCATCATTGCCGGAAATAACGATCAGATATTAAATTTATATACTAAATTAACAGGTAAACAACCCTTGCCGCCACGCTGGGCGCTGGGCTTTATTCAATCGCGGTTTGGCTATAAATCTTCTGAGGAAACAATAGAAACGGCTAAAAAAACAATTGCAGCCGGTTATCCTTTAGATGCTGTTGTTCTGGATTTGTTCTGGTATGGCAATGTAAAGACCATGGGAAATCATGACTGGCAGAGAGATTCATTTCCGCAGCCGGAAAAAATGCTCGCCGAATTAAAAGGTATGGGCGTAAAAACCATTCCCATAACTCAAACCTACGTAACCAAACTTTCAGATAATTTTAAAATTGCTACAGAAAATGGTTTGTTTGCAAAAGATGCCTGGGGCAAAGATTATATAATTGGCGATTTTTGGGCAGGAGCTTCGGGCTTGATCGATATTTTTAAACCAGAATCTCAGCAATATCTGTGGAACTTTTATCAGAAAAGAATAAATGAAGGCGTTGCTGGTTGGTGGTGTGATCTAGGTGAACCCGAAAAACATCCGGATAGCATCCGCCATGTAAACGGAATAGCCAGAAGCGTTCACAGCGTTTACCCATTGATCTGGGCCAAAACTATTTTTGATGGTTATCAAAAAGATTTTCCGGAGCAAAGAGTTTTCAATTTAGCTCGCTCAGGCGGAGCGGGAATGCAACGTTATTCAACTTTCCCATGGAGCGGAGATGTTTCCAGATCATGGAACGGATTTAAAGCGCAGGTGCCTATTATGTTGGGAATGAGTATGAGCGGTATTGGCTATATGCACTCGGATGCCGGAGGTTTTGCACAGGGCGAAAAAGATGCGGAATTATATATCCGCTGGATGCAGTTTGCCAGTTTTACACCCATATACAGAGCACATGCAGATCCGGCGGTGGCGGCACCGGAACCCATTTACTGGGATGCCGAAACTCAAAAAATTGTGAAGGAGTTTGTTAAGCTTCGTTATCGGTTTCTTCCATATAATTATTCATTATCGTATTTAAATACCACTACCGGTCGTCCGCTGGCTATGCCTGTGAACTATTTCGAACCGGAAAATTCACGACTGGAAAATATAAATGACGAATATTTATGGGGTCAGAATTTGCTGGTCGCTCCGGTAATTCAAAAAGGTATTTCAGAGCGTAAAGTTGTTTTCCCTTCCGGGGATTGGGTTGATCTGAGCAACAATCTGATTTATAAAGATTCTGCAACTGTAAAATTAAGCCTTTCTGTATTGCCAGTTTTTGCGAAGTCAGGAAGTTTTATCCCGCAAGGAAAAAATATTCAGAACACAGAAAAATATAATAGCGATACTTTAACGGTTAAATATTTTTTAAGTGAGAGCCGTAATGCTGAGTTTGACTTATATGAAGATGATGGGAAAGACCCGAAAGCCTTGGAAAACGGCAATTATGAACTGCTGAGTTTTAAAGGAAGTTTTGATCAAAATGTTTATACAATTTCGGTTTCAAGCTCAAAGCCCGGAAAGGTTAGAGACATTTATTTTGAGATACCTAACATTCAAAAACCAGAACGCATTAAACTCGGCAATAAAAAAGTGAAACTGAAAAGTCAGGAGCGAATGAGCGCAAATGTCAATTTAGCTTCCTATAATAAAACGAATAATACATTGAAAATTCACATTAGAAATTCAGGCGAAAATCAGGTTATCCGGATTGAAAAAGAAGATTAGTTATTAGAACTTAATCAGGCTGAAAAGTAATAAAACGACAAACTGAATGATCAGAGTTCCATCTAAATAAAGGAAATAGAAATATTCATTCTTTTTAAAATTCGAGCGGAAAATCAGCCATCCGGTTAAGAAAATGGTAAGCATTAAAGCGAAGAATTTATAGTCAAACTCTTTGGTAAACAGGAATAAAAGCACCAGGTAGATAGCCAATAAAACCTGGCAAACGAGGTAGGCTTTTTTTTCGCCCAATAAAACGGGGATTGTTTTTAATGCGCTGCTGCGATCTTGAAACAGATCGCGGATGTCAAACGGAATGGTAATGGCGGCAATAAATAAGAATCGCTTTGCGATAAGCAAAATTGTATCCCGGGAGGTAATGGCCGAAAGCTGGTTTGATTCTATTTCTAAAATCGGCAACAAAACTGAACTGAGAGACCAAACAAGTGCAATCAAAAATAATTTGATGCCCGGAATATTTCGAAGTCCGAACTTTTTATCGTGAAAACTAAAAATGGGCAAACTGTAACCAACAGAGAGCATTCCTAAAAAAACCATTAAAATTTGGCTGGTTAATGAAAGGAAAAAGAAAAGCGGAATTAAGCACAGCGTGACGATTAATGTGATGGAAATCATTAGCCGGTAGTGCGAAAAAATCCAGCGAACTCTTCGGAAAGAGGATTTTGCCGGATCTTTTGGTTTTGATAAAAGTATGGCAAAATTATATTGTGCCACGGTGGCACAAAAAAGAAAAGCTAAAACGTATTTCTCAGGTTTTACATCTAACAAATGATAAGTAACCAGTCCCTGGGCAATGGCGCATAATGCAATAAATAAATTGCTGAATAACAGAAAGTCTAAAGATTCCCGGAAGTATTTATTCATTTTCGATGCTATCATTTTAAACGATAGTGAAGGATATTACGATAGGAAACGCGGAAAAAATTTGTATTTGTAATCATCCCAGAAATAAATAATGATCCCCCGTAAAAACTCAGGATGATAAATTTTTGGCAGAATTATCGCCTCTGCGCAATTCAAATATCGTTATTTCCGGGAGAATACCAACCCGGCCGGGATAACCTAAAAATCCATAGCCAACGTTTACATATAGCTGCTGGTTTTTTTCGCGGTAAAAGCCGGCCCATTCAGAATAAATATATTGCACCGGGCTCCATTGAAACTCTTTTATTCGAACGCCAAACTGCATTCCGTGTGTATGCCCGCTAAACATTATGTCAATATCCGGATATTCTGGTAAAACCTGTGCACGCCAATGCGATGGGTCATGAGATAGAAGCAATTTTACCGGTTCATCATTTGTTCCTTTTACAGCTTTGCTTAAGTCGCCATATTTTGCAAAACGACCTGCACCCCAGTTTTCAATTCCGATAATAGAAATAGATTCATTGTTAATTTTTAAACTTCGATTTTCATTCAGTAATAAATCCCAGCCCATATTTTTGTGCGTAAGCTTAACATTTGCCAGACTTTTTGCCTTTGCGGGAGATGGTTCTTTGCCAAAATAATAATCGCCGTAATCATGATTTCCCAAAACTGAATAAACGCCTAATGGTGCTTTTACTTTGGAAAAAATATCCTGATAATCCTTCATTTCTGAAGCGATATTATTTACCAGATCTCCTGTAAAGAAAATCAAATCCGGCTTTTGGTTGAGCAGCATTTCTACGCCACCCAAAACTGCTTTTCGGTTGTAAAAACTTCCGGAATGTATATCAGAGATCTGCCCTAAAGTTATTCCGTCAAAAGATTTTGGAAGATTGGGCAGATATAAAATTTTACGCTTTATGCGATAATCATACGCACTGGAAATCATTCCGTAGGTTAAGGAAGCCAGGGGAATGGATGCAACCAAAGCTCCAGCTTTTAAAAGAAAATCTGAACGGGGAATTCTATTGTCGCTTTCTATTTTTGCCGGTTCTTTTTGATTAAATATTTTATTTTTAATAAACACAATTACTCGGCGGATCTCATCAATCAATAAAAATGGTAAAAAGCAAAATTTGGTTACAAATGTGAGAAAAAACGCAACCAGAATTACGGATTTTAATGCCAGCCGGATATTGAAAATAAATACAACCAGAACGCCACAAAGCAACAAGAAAGCATATCCCCACCAGATAAAAGCAAAAATATTTTTCTGTTTAGTGGTCCATTTTTGATTTGTTGAAATTACCGCTTTGTATATGTAAAAATCTATCAGCAATAGAATTCCACTGATCAGGATCAATCCCAAAGTTCTGCTATCCATTAATGATATTTAGCTTAATTTTTAAATGGTGAGAAGTTAGTAACGGCCTTTATCGTCGCCGTAATCTTCATCTTCGTCATTAAATTCTGCGCTGAACAAGCTATTAAACATATCAGAAAAAGCAAATCCGTTATTTAAGAACGACTTACTTAACTGGGAAAATTCTGCTAGTCCGTGTAATAGAAATTCCATTAATAATACTTGCTGATTCTCACTTAAAGTGGGATGGAATTTCTTAATTACGCCTTTCAAACCTGGAACTGCCTGCACATTCTTTTTGTATTCGGCAGTGGAAAGATTATCAAATATATTTACACTGTTGCCTGCGCCAAACCAGTTTATAATTTCAGCGTATGGATTGTCGACTTTAGATTTTTTCAGTTTTTCCGGATCAGGGAAATAAGTTGCCATCAAGGTTTTGATGGCTTTGCCTACCAAAATATTGGCAACTTTTGCGGGGCCTTCTAATTCGCCTTCATAAACCAGTTCTATTTTTCCAGTAATTGCCGGAATTACACCCAGAAAATCAGAGATCCGCACAAATGTTTGAGTTTCACCATTGATCAGCATTCTTCGTTCTGCGTTACTGATTAAATTTTCAAAAGCCGAAATAGTTAAACGGGCCGAAACGCCGGATTTTTTATCAATATATTCAGAATTCCGTGCTTCAAATGCGATTTGCTCAACCAGATCTTTAACCAAACCATCCGCTTCAACAGATTCTTTTTGAGCATTGCTTAAACGAGCTTCTTGCTGCGTAATTTTTCTTGAAATTTCTACAGATTGCGGGTAATGGGTTAAAATCTGACTTTCAATACGGTCTTTTAGTGGAGTTACAATGGCGCCCCGATTGGTATAATCCTCGGGATTTGCTGTAAATACAAATTCAATATCTAAAGGCAGACGAAGTTTAAATCCACGAATTTGAATATCTTTTTCCTGCAAAATATTAAAAAGAGCAACCTGAATCCGAGCTTGCAGATCGGGCAACTCATTAATAACAAAAATGCCCCGGTGTGCACGCGGAATTAAACCGAAGTGAATAACGCGTTCATCCGAATAGGTCAGTTTCATGGTGGCCGCTTTAATCGGATCCACGTCGCCAATTAAATCTGCAACCGTAACATCTGGTGTAGCCAACTTTTCTGTATAACGCTCAGAACGGTGAAGCCACCTGATTGGAGTTTCATCTCCTTTGGTTTCTAACTCATGCCGTCCGAACCAGGAAATTGGATTTAGCGGGTCTTCAAATAACTCAGAACCCTCAATATAAGGAACATATTCATCCAGTAAATTGATCATTAAACGGGCAATTCGGGTTTTTGCCTGTCCGCGTAAGCCTAACAATAAAATATTGTGTTGGGATAAAATTGCCGTTTGCAAATCTGGCATAACGGTATCCTCATATCCAATAATTCCTTCAAAACCGACTTCTTTATTTTTCAGTTGCTTGATCAAATTTTCACGCAATTCCTGTTTTACCGATCGGGATTTATAACCTGTAGCTTTAAGTTCTGCTAATGTTGTTATGGTTGATGTATTCATTTTTCTTTTGCGATAGATGGCCGTTTTTTTACTAACGGACGGTTCTTCTTCGGTTTTTAATGTAATCTTCAAAAATATATTCCCCTAAACCTTTCAGAGAACTATAAAACGCTTTGCCATTGTTAATTTCGGTAAACTGACGAACAAATTGCTGTAGGTACGGGTCGCGGGCAATCATAAAAGTAGTAATTGGGATATTTAAACGCTTACACTGCGCAGCCATATTCAATGTTTTATTTACCACTTTACGGTCAAGCCCGATGCTGTTTTTGTAATATTTTGTTCCTTCCTTTAAGCATGTCGGCTTTCCATCCGTAATCATAAAGATTTGCTTGTTATGCGTTTTCCTGCGTCGTAAAATATCAACTGCAAGTTCTAATCCGGCATAGGTGTTTGTATGATATGGCCCAACTTCCAAATAAGGAAGATCTTTTAGAGAAATTGGCCAGGCATCATTTCCAAAAACAACAATATCTAAAGTGTCTTTGGGATATTTAGTTCTGATCAGTTCGGCTAAAGCCATAGCGACTTTTTTTGCCGGTGTAATTCGGTCTTCGCCATAAAGTATCATAGAGTGAGAGATATCGATCATCAAAACCGTAGAGGTAATAGTTTTATAATCCTTTTCTTCTACTTCCAGATCACGCTCGGTCATGGTAAAATCGCCAATGCCATGATTTATCTGAGCATTATGAATGGAGGCAGTCATGTCAATCTGATCTAAACTATCGCCAAATTGAAATTCTCTGCGGTCAGCATTCTTTTCTTCACCTAATCCGGAAATGTTCGAATTGTGATTTCCCTTACCGGATTTTTTTAGTTTGCCAAATATTTCTTCCAGCGCAGACTGCCGAATACTTTGTTCAGTTTTCGCAGTAATTTTAAAACCTCCCGGATTTTGATCATCATCTCCCAAATATCCTTTCTTCTTCAGATCTTCAATAAAATCTCCCATACCATATTCATCGGTTGTAAGATTATATTGTTTATCAAGCTCATTCATCCAGGCAATTGCTTCATTTGCATCGCCTGCTGTATAATTAAGAAGTTCCAGGAATAATTTCAGTAGCTCTTCAAATCCGCCTTTTGGAAGTTCGTTTGGAATAAATTTCGAGAATTCATGTCCCCGCATAGTGTGCCTTTCAAGTTAAATAACGAGAAATCGAAGATAAAAGTTTGATGTGCTATTAATGTTAAGTCCGTGTAAAATTAGAATTATAAAACACGGAATTATTTTAAGCACTGACTTGAAAAAACTGCTAGCTTTATCTTTGAAATCACTCCTTTTAAAATCATTTTAATGAAAAAATTATTCCTTACAGCATTACTATTAGCTATCGCAACCTCCGGTACTTATGCTCAATCAGAAAGCTCTGATGTGAAAAAAATCAAAGCAGTACTAGAGGATCAGCGGAATGCATGGAACCAGGGCTTGATAAAAGATTACATGCAAGGATACTGGAATTCTGAGTCCCTGGTATTTATTGGCAAAAATGGGCCAAAATACGGATGGCAAAATACACTTGATAATTATGTTAAAGGGTATCCTGATAAGAAAGCAATGGGTTATTTAACTTTTGAAATAAAAGAAGTTAGACTTTTAAATAAAAAGGATGCATTTGTTATTGGAGCATGGAATTTGAAACGGGAAACTGATGAGCCCAAGGGGTATTTTACTTTATTGCTGAAGAAAATAAATGGCAAATGGTTAATTGTAGCAGATCATAGTAGTTAGTTTCAATCTGAAAAAGTTTCAAACTATCAGGAATAGAAGTTGTTATTTGCATATTCCAGAACTTTATTTGGAATGTAAAAAGTTAAATCATGAAAAAAATAAGTTTTTTAATGGCATTGTTGATTTCTGTATTCTTTATTTCCTGCGGAGGAAACAATACAGAGAATAGCAATGAAGATACGACAGCAATGGATACCACTTTGCCAGAAGTTTCAACAACTACAGTTGAAGACACAGCGGTTTCGAATACAGTTGAGTTAACCGGAAATGACCAGTTGCAATTCAACAAAACTTTAATTCGGGTAAAGGCGGGAGAACAGGTTACATTATCTCTAAAAAATATTGGCACAATGCCGAAAGAGGCAATGGCTCATAATTTCATTTTGTTAAAACCAGGCACAGATCCTGAACAGTTCTCATTGAAAGCTGCGGTTAGCCAAAAGACAAATTATATCCCCGCAGAAATGGAATCAGCTATTCTGGCACATACAAAACTGGTGGGCCCGGGTGAGTCGGATTCTATAACGTTTACGGTTCCAAAAGGGGAATATGAGTATATATGCAGTTTTCCGGGGCATTGGGCCACCATGCGGGGCAAACTAATAGCACTTTAAATTAAAAGGAGAAAGTTTAAACTTTCTCCTTTTTTATGCTTCATTAAATATTTAGCAGAGTTATATAAACTATTTCACACTGTTACAATAACCATCTTGGTTTTTTTTAAACTGGTTTTAATGATATATTTAAGAAAGTAAAATTTATAAACTATGAAACAGAAATTATTACTCTTAAAATTTGCGTTGCTATTTTGTCTAATTCCCTTTATTAGCAGTGCTCAGGTTAATGTATCTGGTCTTGTAACAGATGCCTCACAAAATATTCCTTTACCGGGTGTATCCGTAAAGATTAAAGGAAGTACAACAGGGACTGTCACAAATAAGGATGGCCGTTATGTTTTGTCAAATGTTGCTACTGGTTCAACATTGGTTTTTTCTTATTTGGGCTATTTAAATTTCGAAGCTTCTGCCCAGGCTACTTTAAACGTTCAATTAAAAGAAGATTATGCTAAGCTAGATGAAGTTGTAGTAACAGGTTTAGCTACAAGCGTAAAAAGAAGTAATCTGGCGAATGCTGTAACTACAGTATCAGCAAAAGAATTAGTAGGTACTACTAATCCTCAAACTGTGGATGCAGCATTGAGTGGTAAAGTGCCGGGTGCAAATATTACTTCAAACTCAGGTGCACCAGGCGGTGGGTTCTCTGTAAGGCTTAGAGGTGTAACTTCGGTAAATGGTAATACACAACCTTTGTATGTTGTGGATGGCGTATTTCTTGATAATTCTGCAATTTCGCCCGGATTGAATGCTGTTACAGCTGCTGCTGCTGGTGGAAATCCATCCAATCAGGATAATGCAACAAACAGGATTGCAGACATTAATCCGGATGATATTGAAAGTATTGAAATTTTAAAAGGGGCATCTGCAGCAGCTATTTATGGAGCTTTAGCTTCTTCGGGTGTTATAATTATAACTACTAAAAAAGGTAAAGCAGGTAAAACCAGCGTTACTTTCCGTCAGGATTTTGGGCAGGCTAGTTTAAGTAAAAAGCTTGGAATCAGAACATTTACGGAGCAAAGAGTTATTGACACTTATGGACAAAGTGCAGTTGCACTTTTCAATCAGGCAGGAGGTAAAGTTTATAATTATGAGGATGAAATGTACGGTAACAAAGGATTCCTCACCTCTTCAAACTTGAGTTTAAGTGGTGGAGATGAAAAAACAAAGTTTTTTATCTCCGGATTATATAGTAATGAAGAAGGAATTATTAAAACTACTGGGTATGAAAAATCTTCAATCAGAGCAAATATTGATCATCGTTTAAGCGATAAATTTAATTTATCAATTACAACAAATTATATCAACTCTTCAACGGATAGAGGGTTAACAAATAATGATAATGCCGGAGTTACATATGGCGTTGCATTAACTTCAACTCCAAGTTTTATAAATTTATATCCTGATGCCAGTGGGCTTTATCCTAATAATCCGTTTGCAGCCTCAAACCCTTTGCAAACACGAGATTTGGCAACAAATAATGAAAAAGTAAATCGGTTTATTGGTGGCTTAACACTTAATAGTTTTTTACAACAAAGCTCAGCCTCGGTAACCAAATTGGTTTTTAGAGGTGGTGCAGATTATTACAATCTGAAGTCTACTGCAATTTTTCCAAGACTACTGCAATTTGAATCGGGAGGTAATGGAACAGACGGAGCTTCTATTCAAGGAAACACGAATAACCTAAATTTAAATTTCTCTGCTTTTGTGGTAAATACTTTGAATGCATTGAACAATACAGCAACTTTTAATACTACTCTGGGTACAACCCTGGAAAATTTCAAACAGGAATCAATATTAAATATTGCTACTATTTTAACAGGTTCTCAAACAAATATTAGCCAAGGGGCTGCTTTAAAAGCTTTCCAAACACAAATTCCCAGACAAAATCGTGGTTTGTTTTTTCAGGAAGAGGTTAACTTTGATGATAAGCTAATTCTAACTGGCGGATTGCGTTTAGATAAATCTTCTGACAATGCCGATGTTTCAGAATATCAACTATTCCCTAAAGCTTCGGCAGCGGTCAATGTTAATAATTTTGCGTTCTGGAATGTGTCTGCAATAAATCAATTTAAAGTTAGGGCAGCATATGGTGAGTCGGGTAACTTCCCTCCTTACGGTTCAAAATTCACAGATTTAATTCAATCAAATACAGGCGGCTCCGGTGGTTTAATCATTACTACTCAGCAAGGAAATGATGCAATCCGCCAGGAACGTCAAAAAGAATTTGAAACAGGAATAGACTTGTCTTTTTTAAACAGTAAGTTTTCTTTTGAGGGCTCCTATTATCAGAAGAGTGCATCTAATTTAATTTTTGCAAACAACGTGCCTACCTCATCAGGGTTTAGTACCAAAATAATTAATGGCGGAACTTTACGTAACAGAGGTGTGGAGCTTTCATTAAATGCGAGGTTGTTAGATGGAAATAATTTTAAATGGGTATCTCATACTACATTCTGGAAAAATAAATCCGTGGTAACAAAATTGGATGTTCCTCCTTTTAACTTAGGTGGTTTTGGAAATACTTTAGGTACTTACAGAATTGAAGAAGGAAAAATTGCAACTCAGATTTATGGTACTGATAATGGTTCAGTTGTTGTTTTAGGAAATTCCGAGCCTAAGTTCCAAATGAATTTTAACAACGATTTTACATTCATAAAAAATCTTACACTGGCATTTCAGTTACATTGGAAATACAAGTATGATAATATTAATTTAACAGAGCTGTTAACTGATTTAGGTGGTACCAGTCCTGATTACGATGCTGATAAAAACGGAAATGGAGTAAATGACGCTGCTGACCGGGTTGGTCAATTAGGAGTTTCTGCCCGTCCATTTGTACAGGATGCTTCATATTTGAGAATCCGGGAGGTTGGTTTATATTATACAGTACCAACATCATTCTTAAAGTCAAATTTAAACAATACTGTTTCTGCAGTTAAGGTTGGTTTTTCCGGAAATAACTTATACACTTTTACCAAGTATAAAGGCTATGATCCTGAGGTTTCTAACTTTGGTGGGAGCGGCTTTTCTACCGGTGTAGAGGTTACTCCTTTTCCTCAATCTAAAAGATTGTTTTTCCATTTATCTGTTGAACTATAAAAATTCCTGACATGAAATTTATAAATCATAATATAAAAATAGCCACGACCGCATTTTGTGTTTGTCTGGCATTGCAGTTTTATTCTTGCAAAATTGAAGATTCCATCAATCCAAATAATCCAAGTTTGGAAGGAGCATTATTAAATGCCACTGTGGATGATTTAAATAATTTGGTAATTGGAACTGTTTCAGGAATGAGAAACGGACTTGGAACATATCTGGATGACGTAGGTGTTGTGGGTCGAGAAATTTATCGATTTTCTGGTTCTGAACCTCGTTTTACTTCCGATTTATTAGGTGCCGGAAGTGCAGTATTAGATAACAATACATTCTATACAACTACTCCCTGGGCAACCAGATATAGAACTGTTAAGAATACAAACATTTTAATTGATGCAATTGCTAATACAACGTTACCAACAGATCCGCAGAAACAGGCATATCTGGGTTTTGCAAATACAATTAAGGCGTATGAACTTTTGCTTGCTTTAAATTTATCTAACGAAAACGGTATTCGCATAGATGTATCAGATCCAACAAATTTAGGCCCAATTGTTTCAAAAGATGAAGCATTAACTCAAATTGCTGCCCTATTAGAAACCGGATTTACTCAAATAAGCGGTGCAGGTGCAACATTTCCTTTTCAGTTACCTTCTGGATTTGATGGATTTAATGATCCTACCGGATTTGGAAAGTTTAATCGGGCATTAGCCGCCCGGGTAGCAGTTTATAGAGGTAACTTCGCAGAAGCTTTAACTTTATTGAACGCATCTTTTTTAGATTTAACTGGTAATTTTAATAATGGAGTATATCATGTTTATTCCGGTGCCTCTGGTGATCAGTTAAATCCAATATTTCTTCCTCCGAACGCAACAGGTGAAGTACGTATAGTGCAGCCCCAATTCAGAACTGATGCTGCACCAGCCGATGATCGTTTAAATAAAATTTCTTTACGAGATGCTCCAGCCTCACAA
>JBBRCI010000012.1:0-49388 GCA_038204935.1 Sphingobacteriales bacterium
AAGGTAATTAATGGCTACATCGGCACCTTCGCGGGCAAAGGCTATTGCTGCAGCACGTCCCATTCCAGAATCACCTCCGGTAATTAAAGCTTTTCTACCAGCCAGGCGGCCAGAACCTTTATAACTTTCTTCGCCGTGATCTGGTTTTGGCTCCATTTCTCCTGCCAGTCCAGGCCAAGGCTGCTTTTGTCCTTTAAAAGGTGGCTTCGGATATTTTTCTGTCGGATTTTCCAATCCTTTTGATTCATTTTCTTTTTCCATAAGATATTTTCAATTAGATGTATGATAATAACCCTTATTTGTAATGTTTGATTTAGAAAATATGGAATCGGTTAAATATTAAATTAACTTCAAATAATAATCTATTTAAAAACATGGAAGAATTTATTTCTCATTTCAGAATTGATAACAGTAAAAAGTTTAGCTTAAAAGATCATAAAACAGATTATTCTGCCAATGCCAAAAAAGATGAATCAGAATCTGTTTTGAACGACTATAAAAAAGAGATGGATGAGTTACAGGAAAAATTATACGCAACTAACCGTTTTTCGCTGTTGATTATTTTTCAGGCAATGGATGCTGCCGGAAAAGATAGTGCCATTGAGCATGTAATGAGTGGCGTTAATCCTCAGGGTTGCCAGGTTTTTAGTTTTAAACAACCCAGCACCGAAGAATATGAGCATGACTTTTTGTGGCGTCATGCCAAGGCCATGCCCGAAAAGGGGAGGATAGGAATTCATAACCGGTCGCATTATGAAAATGTACTGGTTTGTAAAGTTCATCCCGAATTTATTACAAAAGAAGGTTTTACTTATCCTTTCAAAAGCAAAAGTGATGAAAAAACATTCTGGAATAACCGCTATGAAAGTATTCTAAATTTCGAAAAACATCTTACTGAGAATAAAACAGTTATCATTAAATTCTTTTTAAACGTTTCTAAACAAGAACAAAAAGAGCGCTTCCTCGACCGGATCAATGATCCCCTGAAAAACTGGAAATTTTCTTCATTGGATTTAAAAGAGCGTTCGTTATGGGATGATTATATGGAAGTTTACGAAGAGGCGATCAGTAAAACTTCTACGGAAAATTCTCCATGGTATGTTATTCCTGCTGATAAAAAATGGTTCAGCAGAATCGCGATAGGCAAAATTATTGTGGAAACGTTAAAAAAACTGGATCTTAACATGCCCGAGTTACCTGAAGAAGAAAAAGCAAAGCTGGAAGAATACAAAACTCAATTAAAAGAAGAATAATCAGTTTTTGATCAATTTCCCTTTATAAAAAACTTTCCCTTTTAAGGAAATTACGCAGATATAAATTCCGCTTTTAAGGTTTGTTATAGAATAGCTTTGTACAAGATTATTTAAAACTTCAGTTCTAATTTTTTGGCCGGTGGAATTATAAATATTCAATTCAAAATCGTCAATGCTACCTGCCAAAACTGAAAAGCTTTCCGTTGCCGGATTGGGGTAGAAAGTAAACTTGTAATCACTTAAGTAGATTGCAAAAACCGGATCAGAATATATTATTGTTCCATCTGTCTTTTTAAGTACCGCTCTGTAATATTGAATCCCGGTTTTAGGTGCAGAATCAAAAAAAGTATAAGTAATTTGATTATCAATTATAGTGCTGTTTCCCAGGCTTGTATAAGTATCAACTGAAGTTAGTTTTTGCCAGGTTATACTTTGTAAATTGATTACAGATCCCAATCTCAGATCTAATTCAATTTGTTTATTTTCTGCTACTGAAGCCAGTAAAGCCTGAACATAACAGCCAACTCCCTGATTATTTATATTAATCGTGAAGCTTTTTAAACTTTCAGTTCCCTCTGTATTTTGAGCGTTTACCGCAAAATAATCAGAACCTGCTTCACTTTTTTTAATTAGCAAAGTAGTGTCTGTTGTATTTTTAAATAAGATTAATTTGTTATCACGAATAGTGTAAATAGAATAATTCTTGGCTTCAGCCTGTTTAGGCCAATACAGAAGAACTTCATCAGTACAGTTAAAACCAACTTTTAGAGTAGGTGGTTTGGATATTGAAAATGGCTGACTTATAAAGTCTTTTCCATCGATATTCACCTTAAGCAGAGCTTTACTGAAAATTGCTGGCGTATTCCATTTTAAATAATTGGCTGTACCCGTTACACCAATTTCTGTCCAGGTTGTTCCGTTATCATAACTTACCAAAATAGTTCCGGGTTTGCTTCCAAACGAATTATTCCATCTTAAATAATTTTCCTTTCCGGCGAAAAGCTGATCGCCCTTTTGTGGATACGTCCATTCAAACTTGTTCGTTTTTTTTAACTGATAGCTTAAATAAAATTGCTGCGTACCTTGTTTAATATGGTTGGCTCGAACATGAATTGAATAATTACCGGGCAAAGGATTTTCAATAGAAACCTGTTCCGCATTATTTAAAGAATCGCGACCGCGTATTGCTTCTTTATTCAGAGAATCAATATTGGGATACGAATTTAGAACCCAGGGCAGAATTTTGTTTCCACCTGCATCTTCAATCCACATATCCAGATCGTTTACCAAAGCTGTATTTGCATTTATTTCGGCAGCCGGATCATTCCAAACCAGGCTGGTTTTAAATTCAGAAACAGAATCAGGTACTTGAAATTCGAATATAAAATTGCCTTTATCCTGTAAAGAATTGCCAAGAAATCGATTTTCAGTAATTGTACTAACAGCTTCCAAGGCATTGAGTTTTCCAAAACCACTTTCAAAATCCGGATGCAGGTTGGCCACATCATCCGCAGAGTTAATCAATACACTTTTTATTAATGCCGATGGAGGGAGATTGCCGATCTGGTTTTTATAATCCTGCTGAAGCAGACTAATAACTCCGCTGGTTAAGGCTGCAGCTCCGGAAGTGCCATCTTCTCCTGCCGAAACCAATTCAGGTTTGATCCGCCCATCAAAAGCCGGCCCTTTTGAACCAAGACTTTCAACAGTATTTTCGCGATTTGTTCCCGCTACCACCAATACATTCTTAGCCTGTTTAAATGTACCTGTCAGGTTAGCACGATTGGGAACTGCGGTGTATAATCCTTCTGTTGGGGATCGAGTTCCACTGTTACCGGCAGAAAAAACATGTATTAAACTTTCATCAGCATTTAATTGCTCATCATATTCTTTAGCCTCAATTCCGTAATAATTTTCAATTCCGGTACCGTAAGAGTGATTTTGAAGAGCAATAGCATTGTCGGTAAAGACCGTTAAATCATCCGGACTCAGATTTGCGTAATCTGATGATGTTAAGCTAACTTCCGGCGCCACACCTAATCCGTTGATATAACTATTGCCATTTCCACCTAATAAAGTAGCCATGATAGTTGCATGCGTAGAATTTATATCCGAAACTTTTGCCGAACTAAAAGATCTTCCTAAAAGATCCAGATCATTTTCGTCGTAATGAGCTTCTTTCAAAGATACTTTAATTCCGTTTCCGCTTAAAGCGGGATAAGTTTTATGCACCGCAGAAATTTCATTTACAGAAAGATCCAAATTATTGATCACTAATTCTTCATGAGCAGTTCTAATGGTCTCCGCAAATTGAATTTCAGTGTTATCTAAAAGACTTGAAATATCTTTTGGAAGAATACTTATTACCGCAATTTTGTTGTTGATAGATATTATTTTCAGGTTTCCCGGTAGGTTTTGTACTGAAGAATTTTTTAAAAGTAATTGGACTTTAATTTCTTCATTTTGATCTGATCTGATCTTAAGGATCAGATTATCACTTGCTTTCCATAAACTGTTTGCTAATTCGATTTTTAAAAACTCAGAAGGATTCTGTTCTGTGGTTGATAGCACTATGTATTCATTAGCAGATAATCGTTTTAGGATTTTAAGGTTGTGAACTTGTGTAATTTTAAAACGCTCGGAAACCCGAATAATAAATATAGAATCCTTTTGAGATTGAATTGTAATATCCTTATTTACAGACTTTTTTGAATAAAGCTCAAAAAAACTACCATCATCCTTGTTTTGTGCCTGAACGAAAATGGAATTAATAAGAAGGAGTAATAGTAAGGTCAGGCGAAACATTAACGACTATAAATTTATTTCATAAAATAATTTGCAATCTAATAAAATAACTATACTTTGCTTTTCGAAACTTTAAACGATTGAATGGATTAACAGCTCTCTCAAAGCTTAATTAAAAACTTTTACACCTATAACTAATCATCCATTTAACTAATCAACTTAACAAAATTATGAACCTTAAAAACTTACAAATTTTTCTATTGGCTGGAGCTATGTCGGTAGGAATGGTTTCTTGTAAAAAATCTGAAACTGCTGCTGATTCCTCAAAAGTATCACAGGAAGTTTTAGCGAACATCAACAAACTAGGATTTAGCACAGATAACGTAATTGCCAGAGACGGTGGCTACCTTGTAGAAGGTGATATCTTTTTAACAAATGCTAATTTAAAATCCCCAGCGCAAGGTTCAGAATTACGTATTGCACAGGACGAACAATACCGTACTACAAACTTAGTAACAGGATTACCACGTGTAATCACAGTTTCGGTTTCTAATCTAACATCAGCTTACTCACAAGGTGCTGATATTGCAATTGCACGTTACAATGCAGAAAATTTACGTATCACTTTTCAGCGTGTAGCTAGTGGTGGTAATATTGATATCTTTGGTTTTGACGAGCCTGCTAGCGGTGGTTATATCACTTTAGGTTCTTCTGGTTTCCCAACTTCATCTGGTAATCCATACAACCAAATTAAAATGAATACTAACGTTCAGGCTTACGGTTCTAATCCGGATGTAAATTATTTAGCTTCAGTTTTAACTCACGAAATTGGTCACGCTATTGGTTTCCGTCACACAGATTATATGAACAGAGCTTATAGCTGTGGTGGAAGACGTTCTAATGAAGGTACTGCCGGAGTTGGTGCAATCAATATACCAGGAACTCCATCTAAAGCTGATGCAGATTCATGGATGTTAGCTTGTTCAAATGGTGGAAACCGTTTATTCAACGCTAATGATGCTATTGCATTAAATTATCTTTACTAATAAAAATACGGTGTAAATGAGAAAAGCCTTCCAAAAATTATGGAAGGCTTTTTTATGAGATATATTTTTTACTATTTAATTGTAAAATTGTCCGCATCTTTTAGAAATGGAAATGCTCTGCGGGCTTTTTCTACTTCTTCCAAATTAATTGAAAACGTGTAGAGGTCTTCATCATTTGGTTTGTAGTAAACTACCTTCCCATTCGGATCAATACACATTGAATCGCCGGAATGATAAACTTCATTACCATCATGACCCACACGATTTACCGCTACCACATATGCCTGATTTTCTACTGCCCTTGCCGGGATAAGTGTTCTCCAATGTAATGAGCGACGTTCGGGCCAGTTTGCTACAACTAGTAACATATCATATTCGGCGTTTTTGTTCCTCAGCCAAACCGGAAAACGCAGATCATAACAAATGACAGGACAAATTTTCCAGCCTTTTAATTCAACAAATAGCTTTTTAGTACCTGCCGTATAATGATCATCTTCTTCGCCCAGACCAAATAAATGACGTTTATCATATTTCTCATACGTTCCATCAGGGCGCATCCAGATCAAACGGTTAAAGTATTTATCTTTTTCTTTGATGATTAAACTTCCCGTAATAACGCAATCAAACTTTTTAGCCTGAACTTCCATCCATTCCATTGTTTTGCCACCCATATCTTCAGCCAGTTTTTCGGCATTCATGGAGAATCCGGTACTAAACATTTCCGGTAAAACTATCAGATCTGTTTTTTCACGTATAGAAGATAACCTCAGCCCCAAATTCTGAAGATTTTTATCGATGTTTTCCCAAAATAAGTAGGCCTGAAAAGTGGTGATTTTTAGAATATTCATTTAATATGGTTAGTATCGATGCAGCAATTTAATATAAACTCTAAACTTTCGTTAATCTTTCAACGGCTTTCTCTAAAGTTTCTTGTTTTTTCGCAAAACAAAAACGCAAAACATGATGATCAGTGCCTTTGTTATAAAAAGCAGAAACCGGAATACCGGCAACACCAAACTCAGTAGTTAAACGTTTGGCAAAAACCTGGTCTCCCTCATCAGAAATACGATTGTAGTAAACCGATTGAAAATAAGATCCGCCGCAAGGCAAAAGATCAAAGCGGGTTTGCTTCATCAGTTCTGCAAAATAATCCCGTTTTTGCTGGTAAAAATCACTTAAGCCATTGTAATTACTTTCATTATCTAAAAATTTAGCCAAAGCATATTGCATTGGGGTATTTACACTAAAAACTAGAAATTGATGGATTTTCCTGAATTCTGTCATAAGCCAGGCGGGAGCAATGCAATAACCCATTTTCCAACCGGTATTATGAAATAACTTTCCGAAGGAAGCCACTATAAAAGCTCTGTCTCTTAATTCTGGATATCTGGCAATACTTAGATGTTGCTTACTATCAAATATAATATGCTCATAGACTTCGTCACTTAAAATCAACAGATCATAATGATTGGTAATTTGAATCAATTGTTTAATGTCTTCCTCACCTAAAATTACACCGCTTGGATTGTGCGGAGAATTTAGAATGATCATCCGGGTACGACTGTTAATTAATTTTTTAACAATTGTCCAGTCAATTTTATAATCGGGTGGTGATAATTCAAAAGATTTAACAATTCCGCCAAGAAGCTTTATAGTTGGCGAATAACAATCATACGCCGGCTCAAAAATGATCACTTCATCGTTGGGTTGAATAACTGCCGAAAGCGCAGTGAAAATCGCCTGAGTTCCGCCGGCGGTTACGGTAACTTCCGTATCCGGATTATATTCAGAATGATGTATTGCATTAACTTTTTCAGCAATCCGCTCTCTTAGAATTTGCAAGCCGGGCATGGGCGCATACTGGTTATGGCCATTTTTCATTTCCTGATTTACAAGTTCAATTAACTCGGGCGAACTCTCAAAATCTGGAAAACCCTGAGACAAATTAATAGCGTTGTGCTCTGCAGCAAGTTGAGACATCACCGAAAAAATGGTGGTGCCTACATTAGGAAGTTTAGAAATCAAAGGTATCATTAAAGCTAAAGTATGAATAAATCCCTTTCTAAACTCCCAGTTCAATTATTTATTGCTTTCAGTTTTTGTAAACATTTTTCAATTTTAAAATAAACTTTCGCCGAAAAAAATACCTTGCCGGATTTCTTTACTTTTGCAGGAACAAATTATTAAAATAGAAAACCGTGCTGTTAGAAAAGTTAAAGCTTAGTAAACCCTTAATTAAATCAATGACCGAAGCTGGTTACCTGGGCGCAATGGAGATCCAGACGAAAACCATGTCGAGAATTATTGGTGGACAAGATATCATCGCGGTAGCACCAGAAGGAAGCGGCAAAACTACCGCCTATATTTTGGGTGTACTTATGCGATTAAAATATGGAGTTGAAGAGGCGCCACGGGCTTTAATTTTAGTTCCTGATAAGGAAAGGGTTTTTTCTGTAATGGAACAAATTGAGCTTCTAAATAAAAATAAAAGTATTCGTACAATAGGTTTATATGTTAGCCCGGGAATTGAATCGCAAATGAATGATCTGGCAGATGGGGCTGATATTGTTGTTGCTACACCAGATCGGGCCCGTGCATTATATCTTAAACTGGGTTTAAATCTCAATAAAATTATCATGTTTATTGTGGATGATGCTGAAACTATTATTAAAAAGGGTTTACAATTACCCGTTGCAGAATTGGCCAGAAGTATTGTTAAATGCCAGCATTTAGTTTTTACTGAAGTTGTTCACGAAAAATTAAATCTGCTGACCGATCAGTTCTTGAATCAGCCCGTAACTATAGAAGTTAGCGGGGAAAGTCAGGACAAGCTGGAAACCTTTCCGCAATTGTTATTTCAGGTACCAAATTTCAGAACAAAAATCAATTTATTGAATAATCTGCTTCGCGATGAAGATGAATTTACTAAAGTCGCTGTTTTTGTAAACACCAGATTAACTGCTCAAAAACTAAGCAAAAGTTTGATTCCGGCACTTGAAAAAGTCTCAGGAGTTTTACATCCGTTATTTTTTGACGATTCCGGTTTTAATTCAATAGAAGAATTTAAAGAGGAGCAAGGCGCCCGCATTTTATTGGTTGCCACCGAAGGTTTAGGTTCTATAGACTTAAAAGGCATTCAAACCATCATTCATTTTGATGTTCCTGAAGAAAAGGAAATACTGATCAGCCGGATTGTAAAAACTGCTGAAAGGGAGAATGATGAAGTAATTGCCATGACTTTTTCTACAGATATTGAATTGCCAACGGTTAGAAAAATAGAACTGGCCACCGGTCAGAAAATGCTTTTAGCCGAATTGCCCGATGATTTGTTGATACAAACAGAACCCAAAAAGAAAAAGATTAAGAAAGAAGATACAGAAGAATCTGTAGGCGGTGCTGCTTTCCACGCCAAGAAAGAAAGTAATGCCAAAACCTATAATTTTGGTTCCGGCGAAAAAGCCAAAATGACGAGAAAGAAAAAGCACTCTTAAGTGCTTTTTTATTTAAATATTACTTCTGTAGCTCCGTAACCAAATTTTTCTTTACGTGCATCCATAAAAGTTTTTACCTGCGGGTGCTTGCTGATCACTTTGTGAATTTCATTTCTGAGCGTTCCGTTTCCAACTCCGTGAATAAAAATAATGGAGCCTAATTTATGAACCAAAGCCGCATCCAAATTTTTATGAAATTGCTCTAACTGAATTTCCAGCTTTTCATTACTATTTAAAAATTGATGATCGTCCCTTAGTTTTTCAATATGCAGATCGATTTCTGATAGTGGCTTTTTAACTACCGGATTTTCAGCAACAGGTTTATGAAAGCTTTCTTTTAATTTCTGTGCGTCAATAATCAGTTCGGGTTCATCTAATTGAATCAGCCAACCCTGAGTTTTTAGTTCTTCAATTCTTTTCTTTACTCCGCTAAAATCCTTCGCTCTAAATTTTTCCTTGCGGGAAATGGGTTTCTCCGGAGAAATGTCAGTTTTGCTGTATAGCAATACCTGAAGATGGAATTCAGGCCATCTGTCCATTTCGGTAAGTGAGGCTGAATATATTTTTACAGATTCTTTGGCTTGCAGAATTCCCGAGAATTCTCCTTTAAACTTTTGAAGTTTTTCTGTTTTCAAAGTCGCCAATAGCTGAAAATCAGTTTTATTAATTAGCCAGAAGTGAACAACCGCAGAAGCTCGCTGATCATCAGCAACAGCTAAAAAAATGCCTTTATTAATAAAATTCTCAGGTTTATTGTTTACAGAATCAGAATTGCCCGATTCATTATGATCTTCCATTTTGCCATGAACCCAGGTTACCTGACTTGCTAAAACAGGAATTTCAAAGTCATCCTGATCTGTAACTGCCACCGTTTTATCGTCAATAATCCGGGTAATAAAACCTTCCCGGCGTTCGTCAACAAAACGAACAAAATCTCCTAATTTAAATTTCATGATGGTTTATTAATTTTGCTGCAATTTAGCGATTACAAAAGCTTTATTTTTGCTGCATGAAACAGATAAATAATCCTTTACACGGACTAACACTCGAGAGCATTGTGACTCAGTTGGTTGAGCGTTTTGGATGGGAAGAATTAGGTCAGATTATCCGGATCGACTGTTTTAATAATAATCCCGGAATTAAATCGAGCCTGAAGTTTTTGCGTAAAACTCCATGGGCCCGATTAAAAGTTGAAAATTTGTATATCAAAGAAATCGCCGGAAGGCAATAACTTATTTACCGATCTTTAGTAATTCTATATCAAATACCAGCACGCTGTAAGGAGGAATATCTCCGGCACCTTCTGCGCCATAACCTAATTCCCAGGGAATAAATAATCTGTATTTAGAGCCAACCTGCATTTGCTGTAAACCTTCTGTCCAGCCGGGAATTACCTGCGAAAGATTTAAATCAATTGGTTCCTTACGATCATAAGAACTGTCGAATTTATAGCCATTCAGCAATTTCCCTTCATAATGAACAGTTACATCATCTTTTACTTTCGGTTTTGCTCCGGTTCCCTGTTTTAACACTAAATACTGTAATCCGCTTGGAAGCGTAATTACACCCTTTTTGACTTTGTTCTCAGCAAGAAACTTTTGTCCTTCTTCCAGCACGCCTTCGGCTTTACTTTTTTTAGCCTGAGATAAATAATTCGAAATTGCTTTTTGCATCTCTTCTTTGCTAAATACAGTATTAGTTCCTGCAAAACCGTCTACTAATGCTTTAGCAAACAGATCATAATTCAATTCATTTACACCACGGGCTTTTAAATCTGTGGCAATACTCATTCCCATAGCGTAGCTGCAGGAATCCATACTTGTTTTTATTATAACTGGCGGAGAAGATATTTTTTCGGGCGCCATTTTATTTTGAGCCATTAATGAAAATGGCAGGAGAGTTGTAATCAGCGTGTATTTTAAAGCATTCATATTTATTTTTTTTAATTGCTGAAGATATAAACTTAAATGATAAAGTAATATTGTGATGATTTTCAGGCACAAAATTCAAACAGTCTTTATTAATTATGAATATTACTAATTTAGAACTATGAAAGTTGATTATATAGCTTTATCAATTCCCGTCTTTTTTATTCTGATAGGTATTGAATTGGTTTATGCGATCTATAAGAATCTTAATTATTATCGTTTAAACGATTCTTTATCAAATTTAAGTCAGGGGATCGGTTCGCAGTTGGTTGGACTTTTTTTAAAGACGGCAACTTTCTGGGTGTACCTTTATATATTCGATCATTGGCGTTTTTATACTTTTCCAAATACCATCTGGACCTGGCTTTTTTTATTTATGGGTGTAGATTTCTTTTATTATTGGTTTCACCGAATGAGCCACGAGGTAAATGCACTTTGGGCGGCGCACATTGTACATCATCAATCTGAAGAATATAATTTAACTGTTGCCTTGCGCCAATCATGGTTTCAGGGTGGTTTTTCATGGGTTTTTTATTTGCCGCTTGCCTTTACGGGATTTGATCCGATTATGTTTTTAACGGTGAGTTCGTTTAACACCCTTTACCAGTTTTGGATACATACAAGAGCAATTAAAAAAATGGGTCCCTTAGAATGGATTTTTAATACGCCTTCCCATCATCGGGTTCATCATGGTTCAAATCCAAAATATATTGATAAAAATCATGCAGGTTCTTTAATTATCTGGGACCGCATGTTTGGTACATTCCAGGCCGAAGAAGAAGAAGTTATATATGGTATCACAACTCCTTTAGCAAGCTGGAACCCGCTTTGGGCCAATTTTCATTATTGGGCAGATCTGATAAAAACGGCATCAAAATCCAAAAGCTTAAAAGACAAAATTTATGTTTTTATAAAATCTCCCGGATGGTTTCCCAAACATTTAGGCGGAATGCAGTACCCCAAAGAAATTGATATGAATATATATCATAAATATAGCCCTGAGTACAACCGCAAACTTAATATTTACATTTTAACACAATTTGTTCTGGCCTTATCCCTGGCAACAGTTTTATTATTTTTAAATAATAAGATGGATTTTCTTCAGCTTGTTAGCTCCACTATTTTGGTAATATTAACGTTAATAACCTGCGGTGCAGTTTTAGAGCAAAAACAATGGCTTATTAAATTCGAATATTTTAGAATTGCATTTTGGATTGCTTGTCTGGCTTTCTTTATTACTATTCCAATATTTACTATCGTATTAACAATTAATTTAATTTTAGCATTCACCGTTTCAATTTGGTTTTACCTGCTTCAACGTAAAAAAATATATGTGGAAACGACATCTGGGCTTTAGCATCAGCTTTGCCATTATTGCATTGTTAAATCTGTTATCAGAAACAATGCCTGAACATGATATGCGTTACGTTGTAAAGCCGTTAATCTGCATTTTTCTTTTTACTTATCTGGCAACTGTAACCCGTTTAACGGGAACTTTCAGAAAACTTATTTTCGCAGGATTATGCTTTTCATTTATCGGAGATTGTGTTTTAATGCTGTCTGGTAAAAGTCCACACTTTTTTACCGCAGGTTTGGTTTCATTTTTAATTGCGCATATTTTATACTCTATTGCTTTCTACCGCGATTTTAAAAATGATCCGATGGCGCCTAAAAAATATGGAAATGCGATGTTATTCATCATGGGCGTATTTTCAATAAGTTATTATACTTTTCTGAGAAACTATTTGGGAGAAATGAGGTTGCCGGTACTGATTTATATTTTTGTTATTTCTATGATGGCAATTCTGGCGGGATACCGTTATATGAGAGTTAATATGGCCAGCTTTAATATGATATTTATTGGAGCTATATTTTTTGTGATATCAGATTCAGCTCTGGCTTATAATAAATTCGTTTCCACTTATCCTTATTCCGGTGTTTTGATAATGGGTACTTATATGATTGCTCAATATTTAATAACAATGGGAGCCATAGAACGAAAAATTGCCGGACAGGTGAAAACGCTTTACTAATATCTGACATATTTGATTTCTGTTGATTTAAGCGAGGTTACTTTTTCCAAGCAATAAGTTTGACTGGCTTTTAATAAATTCTTGATTTAACTTTTTGCAGGAGCTTAACCAGACTATAATTCAAGCCATCATTTCAAATGCAATGAGAAATTTCTGTGGGAAGAGATGTAAACGGAAATTTGCAGTAAGTTAAAAGAAAACCTTTAACAGTGAATTATTTTCTTTAGTCCCTTCGTGGACAAACTTTTTCCCAGCAGCTGGAAAAAGTATGCAAATGCCGACCAACGGGAGACCATGAATATAAATTAAAAACAATAATAGAGAATGAATAACTGCCGCGGCTTCTTTTATTTGCTACAATGGGAGAGCTAAGGCTAAATCCTCACAACCACAAATAAAAACAGGCCGAAAAAGAGCGTATTTAAAAACATTGCGGTGGCTTAACCAACAATTCATTACTGGCAATGGACTAATGCTGTGGCCTCACTGCCAACTCCGATTGCCTCTCTTTTTCCGGCATCACAGGAATTGGCGTTAAGAAAGTTTTTAAAAATGCTTGTAGAAGCTTTAATTCAGCAGATCAGAAAGCAATTCGGAGAAGTGGTGCAGTACTGCTCAAATTTAAACTACCATTCCCACGGCTCGAATTGCAATCAGCATTTTTAAAAGCTTTTAGCCAAATTCTGTGCAGCCTTTCAGTTACTCATTTATGTTTAAATTTTTAATTGTATTCGTGGTCTCGCTAACGCTCGGCATTGTTTCTTTTCTGTCAAGAGAAAAGAAATAGGCCTCCCGCCGGCTATTGAGGCGGACTGACATTCGAATATTACTTACTTTACTTTTAACACTAAGTTTAAAATAAAAAAAAATCACTGAACTATTTTCTTCAGTCGCTTTCCACGGTATTACTTCTTTCTCTAAAAAAAGCCATAAAAAAAACCATTCATCGCGGTAGCTTGCAGCAAGACTACTGAAATGAATGGTTTAAATTAAGGTACGTAAATCTTATTTGAAGGTATTTTGTATTTTATCAATAAAATTACCCGAAGCCACAAAAGTTTTATATTCTTCGCCCTCTACGTAATGTTTAAAATTAGTAATGTCTTTACGGATCATGTTTTCAAAAACTCCGTTCAGCAATTTAGCAACACCTTGACCTAAACTTCCGGCAGGAGGGAAATAACTGATCTCTACATTTAGCTCTGTTCCTGATCCGTTTAACGCATCGGTGAATTCAACTTTTCCGGCATTATCAACCATTGATCCTGACAATGAATTCCATCCGATATAATAATCCTGCTCTTCGCGGGTAATTTCAGCGTTCCAACTTAGTTTGGCAATTTCTCCCGGTAAGTTTGCTTTCCATTTGGATTTTTTATCACCAAGTTCTTCTACAGAAGCCAGGTGTTTCATGAATAAAGGAAGATTTTCCAGATTTCTCCAAAAAGCATAAACCTCCCTGCGTGGCTTGTTAACAATAAATCTTTCAGATATATTGATAGCCGGTGTATCTGTGCTATCTTTTCCTAAACGGGAATAAATCGGACAAATGCCGGTTGCCCCGCGATAAAGTAAAATCCCTCCAACCATTGCTTCCTGAATTCCAATAATAGGATGACTGAATATTTGCTTGATCCCTTTATATGTAATCACTGTGCCCGCCAAAAGAGAAAGTATTCTCTCAGGCATATTTACATTTGCATTTTCATTATCCTGCAGAATCGGACCTTTAAACGTATCCGAGATCTTTTCTTTTATTGTATCTAACATGTTTGTTTTTCTTATGTATAGATACACAACATCGAATTAGCCACAGTGTTTTAAGCGCATACTATTTCATTCATATTCTAACTTGAATTTAGAAAGATCGGGGAGATGTTTCTTTTTCCTTTTGAGCTCTTGCTGATAAATAGTTTCTCCCAGATTTTTCATAAAAGGAAGGCCAACGCTATCATATTCATAAACATTGTCATTATATATTTCATTTTGGTTGGACTGAACAACCGCAGTTAACATAAACTCAACCTTATTTTTAAAATCAACAAAATATGCGTTATCAATTAGGTATCCATATGAATCTCCAACTTTGTTAAATATTCTGATGCTGGGATCAGGTTTATCATTTTTATCTGATCCATAAAACAAAAATTTGCAATACGTATCCCAATATTCAGATTTTGAATATTTTGGAAAATCACTTTCTGATGGATACATCGACATGTATTTATAAATTAGATTGTAATCTTCTGAAGACAATTTAAACTTTTCCTCGTCGGGATATACTTCCGGGAAAATTAACTTTCTAAGTATTTTCTGCTGATCTTCAATAGAAAACGCATTTTTATTGCTGAAATCAAACGGTTTGTTGACCAACTGATCATTCACATCTAAATATCCTTTTCCTCTTATCAGATTTTTAAGATCCAGCTGATAGTTTTCCGCATCATATTGTGCTTCCTGATTATACAACTCCTCGCCATTTGAATTAACAAAACGTATCGGATTTGTATTCCGGCTTGATTCTCCTGAATCGCCAATGGCAAGCCTGTTAATTATCCGGCTGTTAGTTAAACCGTTTTGCTTCAGTTTTGCATTAATTTCTTCCCGTCCTATAAATTCGTACAGTCGGTTAAAGGCATCATTATCGCTGACAAGCAAAATCTTTTTAATGTATTGTGCAATAGATGGCTTATTATTAAAAGCCGAGCTATCACTTAAAACTTTAGTTTGGCCTGCAAAAGAGCTGTCTGTTAACATGCTGGAGTTTGCGTTCAGACCTTTAATATTTAAATTGTTTAATTTTTCAAGTGCAAAAATGGCTGCCGGAAGTTTTACGGTACTTGCCGGATAAAAATACCACTCCGGGTCTAACCGGTAACTAAACTGTTTAAAATGAGGAACATTATTTTTATCACGATCTATCTGGGTATATAAGATCTGCACTTCATTATGAGTTATATTTTTTAGTAACTGACCGAACAATTCTGGTTGCCTGCTTAAAAGTTCTTCAAGAAATTTTTTATCAGTTTTTTGACTGTAGCCTGAAATGCTCATGGTTAACAAAATAAAAGTGAGGATAAACTTCATATACATAAAGATATAAATTGATTCGATTAAGATAAAAACAGGTTTGAAATTGAAATCTTATATTACATTTGCGATGCTTAAGGTTCCCGGATCAAACTGGGATTAAAAGGGAAAACGGTGTAAATCCGTTACTGTCCCGCAGCTGTAATCTCTGTTAACCGAATTTCGATTATGCCACTTTTTCCATTGAAAAGGGAAGGCCGAAACAAGGGGAGAAAGTCAGAAGACCTGCCCAGGCAATATAATTCACAGCTTTCGGGGATTGAAGCTTGGTTGATTCTGTTTTTTCCAGAACCATTTCCAGTACTTTCCAATTTCTGTTTGCTGTGAGCATTTTCTAACTCACAATAAAAATGAAAAGAAAAAACTTATTGTTAGCTGTAAGCGCCGGACTTGCAACTAATCTGTTTGCAAACAATTTAAAGGCACAGGAAAATCCTGTTCATTCACTTGATGATGTGGTTATCACAGCCGCCAGAACTCCTAAAAAACAGTCCGAAACCGGAAAAGTAGTTCGGGTTATTACGGCCGAAAAACTGGCTCAAAGTCAGGGGAGAAGTTTAAGTCAGGTTTTAAATGAAGTTGCTGGAATTACAATCGGCGGAAGCGGTAATAATCCCGGAGATATTAAAACGGTTTATATGCGTGGAGCCAACGCCGGAAACACGTTGATTTTAATTGATAATATTGCTGTAAATGACGCTTCCGGTATTAGCGGCGAATTCAATTTCGCATCAATTCCAATTGATCAAATAGAAAGAATTGAAATTTTAAAGGGTGGAAACTCAACTTTATATGGTTCTGATGCTGTTGCAGGAGTTATAAATATTATTACCAAAAAAGGAATTGGTAAATTAAATACCAGCTTTCTGGCCACGGCCGGGAGCTATAAAAACTTTAAACAGGCCTTAAGCCTGAATGGGCAGATAGAAAGAACTTCCGTTGCAATTAATTTTTCCAATCAGGATGCGGATAATTTCTCAACTTCTAAATCTGCAAATGAGGAATTTGAATTTGAATCAGATCCATCACACCAAAAGGGTTTAAATGTAAATATTGGGCAGCAAATAACTGATCATTTTGTATTGAGATCATTAATTCAAACAGGAACTGCTTCTGCCCAGTTAGATTATGGCGCATTTACAGATGCAACCGGATATGATTATCAAAAAAACACGCTTTTAGCAGCCGTTTCTGGAACCTATGATCCCGGAAAAATGAGGATTGATTTCAACATCAGTGAAAACAAAGTGAAAAATTTGTTTAATGATAATAACAGCATCACCAATAACAAAGGTGATATTCTGACTGCTGAGGCCAATATTACGTATCCTGTTGGCAGCTTTTTAAATGTGATCAGTGGTTTTAACCTGAAACATTCATCTACCGAACAAATTAATCCATACAGTTCTGCTTTATATGCTGATAATAATATCAACAGTATTTTTACTTCTGCTTTTCTAAAAACAAATTCCGGATTTAATTTTGAGTTGGGTGGCCGATATAATAAACACAGTGTGTATGGAGATAATTTTACCTATACAATAAATCCATCCTATGTTATTGATAGCCGATATAAAATTTACTTCAATTTATCTTCTGCCTATAAAATTCCTTCTTTATACCAGTTATTTTCAGAATATGGAAATTTGGCTTTAAGGCCCGAAAATTCAAAAAGCTATGAAGCAGGATTTGATTTAGACCTGATCCCATCAAAATTAAATATCAATTTGAATTCTTTTGTCAGGGAAATAGAGAATGTGATTGATTTTGGTCAATTGCAATCTGGGAAATATGCATACATCAATCAAAATCAGCAAAAAGATAAAGGTTTTGAATTTGAAGTAGGTTTTAAACCAGCTTCAGTTATTAACCTGACTGCATATTACGCGTATGTGGAGGGAAACCAAATAAATGATGCAAATACCGTTAATAATTTATTCAGGATACCTAAAAATTCTGTTGGCGCCACTGCAGATCTGATTTTAAGTAAAGCGTTCGATTTGAATTTTAGTTATAAATTCAGCGGTAGCAGAACTGACAGATACTTTGATAATGATACGTTTGAATTAAAGCAAAGCGATTTATCGTCTTATCACTTATTAAACACCCATCTGCAATTTAAACCTTCAGCAAAACTTATTTTGTTTACCGAAGTTCAAAATATTCTGAATCAGGACTATGTTGAATTTGCAGGTTATAATACCATGGGAATAAACTTTAATTCCGGCTTAAGGCTTACTTTGTAATTAAGTGTATATTTTATTTATATTCATGCTGAAGCAAATCTGTTTCAGCATTTTTTTTGAAATTTACTTGGGATGAAAAAAGCGGTCTTATTTTGGAGCGGTGGCAAAGACTCGGCCTTAGCCTTATATTATGCTCAGCAAAACAAGGAAATTGAAGTAGTTTCACTTGTATGTACTTTGAATGAAGAATACGGGAGAGTTTCTATGCACGGAATTCGCGAAGAGGCTATAGAAAAACAGGCTTCGTTAACCGGATTACCTTTATTAAAAATGTGGGTTCCTAATCTTCCGGATAATTCAGAATATGAGAAAGTTCTTCTCAGGACGTATGAAATCCTGATAGAGCAAGGTATTGAAGTAGTGATATTCGGAGATATTTTTTTGGAAGATATTCGCTGGTACCGGGATCATTTATTAAGAAAAATGAATCTGGAAGGTTATTATCCTTTATGGGGACTCGAGACTGATAAGTTAATATCCGATTTTTTAAGTCTGGGGTTTAAAACAATAATCTGTTGCCTTAACTCTGCATTTTTAGATAAAGGATATTTAGGCACTCAGATTGACAAACAATTTATTGAAAACCTTTCCCTGATAGTTGACCCTTGCGGTGAGAACGGAGAATTTCATACATTCTGCTATTCCGGACCGATATTCGACAGAGAGTTAAAACTCAAACTTGGAGAAGCACATTTTGCTCCTTTACCTGTCAAATCACAAACTGAAGAATATGCTGGTGGTTTTTGGTATATAGATATTCAGACTTTATAAAGCACAAAAAAGCCCGTTCTGTGATACAGGACGGGCTTAAATATTTTGTTTAATTACTTTAAGGAAATTGAAGGATATTTTGAAGAGATCAAATAAAAACTGCCAAATAACAGTGATCCATAGACCAGGTTTCCCGCTATCATATTATTTAAGAAAGGCAAAGCTGCAACATATGAGGCAATAATACCAGCAAAATTATGTGGATATAAAACGGGCGAATAAAAGAATGCAAAGTTTGTGATTAAAAAGAAAACTAGTGCGCCGGCTACAGATGACAAAACCACATTAGCGGCATTTACTTTATTCCGAATTAAATAACCGCAAGCTACCATTGCGATAAATCCTGAATAAACAATCATGCTAAATCCGTTTCCTATAAACAAATCTGAAATAGCCATAGCAGCTAAGGGAATAATAAAAGCAAAACTTTTATTTCTGAATTGTGCTCCTGAGAAAATTGCTAAAGCCCCAACTGCAGTAAAATTCCACATGTGAGGAATCAATAGGGGAATTGCTCTGGTAAGAGCTGCAACAATTACTAAAATGGTTAAAACCAAAAATCGGGTTGATTTGATGTTCTCTATCATGTTTCAAAAATAGAAAAAAAAATGGTTGCTTTAAAAATAGTTAAAACGAATTTTTTATAAAAAATGCGCACATATTTGGCTAAACAAGCATGGCAAATAAAATTTTGTTTATTAATATAATTGTTTGTAAATCAACAACTTAATATGTTTTTATTGAAGTGATTAGTAGTGTTATCGGCTTATTTTCATTACAAATAGACGTAAAACGCCAAATTATATTTTGAATCAATATTTTAGGTGTTGTAAATCACATAGTTACCTGAATATAATTACCTAAAACTGTGTTTCGTATCGATTAAACGCACTATTGAAATCATCTCTCATTTGCTCAAACCTTTTAGCGGCAGTCTTCATAAACTCATCATCCAGAATTTTAAACACACCGTTAACACCATCCAGAATATCCATTTCGGATAACTTATATGTTTGCTCATAGGTTCCTTTTTCTAGCTTAATCAGAAACTTTTGGTTCATAGAAAATATGGTGATTTTGCATTCCGGATGTGGAAGTTCAGCTACAACTCTCATAGTTTTTAGATTTTTTTATTGATTGAATTCTTGTTTATCAAAAAGTCCTTTTACAGGATCTTCACCATTTAAAGATCCCAGCGTTTTAAAGGGAATAAAGCGTGCGAAAAGTTCCTCGCTATACCAGTCTTCGGTTCGTGTTTTAGCAATCACTTCGGCATGTTCTTTAGATTTGTAGGCGAAGTTTTTAACATCTTCAACACTTTCCCAGATTGAAAATGTAGCCTGAAGAAAAAATGGAGCCTCGCCAATTCCAAAAGAGGTAATAAATCCCGGAGCTTTTTCCATTATGGATGCAACCGAATTGACATTGCTCCAGAAATTTTTAAGCATGCTTATTCTTACCCTGGCACGTGTTAAAACCGCAACCGGCCCGTTATAGTTTTTATCTATAATGTTTTCAGATAATTGTTTAAATGGTTCTTTTCCATCCCATTTGCCATGGCTTACCAAAGGCTTACTTAATATAGACCAGCGATCGACGCCAAAAAAATCCCACCATTTGGTTATATAAGAATTCTTGTAAAATTGATTGAAATCTTCCTCAGTTTCCCAGGTTGCTAATAATCCCCATTGTTGCCAGTCTGGATTTAAATCGAAAGTACCGTTTTTGCCGCTGCCCATTAATTTCCAAAACCTGCACTTTTTGTTTAGTGTTAATGGTATGCGGTGTATTGCCATAGCAATCAACGCAAAGGGAATAAAGATTGATTTATACCGAACAATTGTTAGAGATACGATCATAAAAAGATTTGAGCTCAGTGGTTTAAGCTCTGAGCTGAATTATCTGTTGAAGACAATTTGACAAATCTACAAATTAAAAAAGTCCCCCGGGGTTGTGCCGGAAGACTTTGAATTTAATGATTAGAAAAATATTATTTAATCATCATCGCGATCATGTTTTTTCGACTTTGATTTTCCTTTAGATTTATGATCGTAATTATCATACCGATCATTATCCCTTTTTTCTAACTTTTTACGTTGTCCGGGTGGCATACCATGCGGATGCTTTCCTTCCCAACCTTTTCTTTTGTCAGAATTTACACTATTTCTATCTCTGCGATAAACTTTTACACGATCTGTTCGCATCTCATAATGCCCGGGAATGGTTCTGGAACCAATTCCAAAAATTCCGGCAGTTCTTCTTTGCGGAATCCATACTTTATGTTCTACAGTTTGCCATTGGTATTCACCACGATCATCCTGATAAACTCCGGGCTCAGTTACTCTTCTTGTTGTTTGAGTAGACTTACTGGAGTATTGTGCACTTGCTGTGGTTGCTCCCAATGCTACAAAGAGGGCTACCATTAAAATAACTTTTCGCATTTTCTTTGTATTTATAATACATATGAAAATTCTGTGCCATAAATAAAAACCTATCGAAAATTTTGTATATAAAAGAATCGCCTTTTTTTATATTATTTAAATTCAATTATATAATATTTAATATGGCTGGCATCTTCATTTAAAAATATTTTAACGGAATTATTCAAAGTTTTATTCTCTTTGCAATCTTATTTTTGAAAGTATGGCCGAGGATCTTAAAATTATAAAAGCAGATAAAAAAGAGCAGTATTCTTCACTGCTTCCACAAATTAAAGCACTGATGGATGGCGAAACAGATTTGATTGCTAATCTGGCAAATATCTGTGCTGCATTAAAAGAACAATTTAATTTTTTCTGGGTTGGATTTTATTTGGTAAAGGAAAACGAACTTGTGCTGGGGCCTTTTCAGGGTCCGGTTGCTTGCACTCGCATAGCATTTGGCAGGGGAGTTTGCGGTACTTCATGGAAAGAACAAAAAACATTAATTGTACCCAACGTTGATGCATTTCCGGGACACATTGCATGCAGCTCACTTTCTAAATCCGAAATTGTGTTACCAATTTTTAAAAATAATATAGTTGTAGCCGTTTTAGATGTTGATTCATCAGAACTAAATGATTTTGATGAGGTTGATGAAGTTTATCTTCAACAAATAATTGATCTGGTTAATTTCTGATTAATTATATGATGAAAAAGCTCTCCGCTGATTTTTTTCAAAGAGAAGATACGTTAACTATTGCCAGAGAACTTATAGGGAAGGTGTTAATAAACAATATTGATGATCAGCTTACCGGAGGAATAATTATTGAAACTGAAGCTTATCAGGGACCTTTAGACCGGGGCTCGCATGCTTTCGGAGGGAAACGAACCGCCCGGAATGAAATGATGTATAATCGTGGCGGATTGATTTACATGTATATCTGTTATGGCATCCATGACATGATAAATATCGTTACCGGAAATCAGGACTCTTCTCACGCTATTTTAATCCGAGCGTTGCAACCAACTCAGGGTTTAGATCTGATGCGAGAAAGGCGAAATATCTTTACAAATGATAAAAGGTTATGTCAGGGACCTGGCGCATTGTCTAAAGCTATGGGCTTAAATAAAACACATAATGGTGTTGACCTTCAGGATGATTTAATTTGGATTGAAGATCAGAATATAAGCTTTTCAGATGATGAGGTGCTGGCAACCGCCCGTGTGGGGATGAATTTTGACGGTCCTTATAAAACCATTCCATGGCGATTTTTGGTAAAAGACAACAAATACGTAAGCAAACCTAATTACTGATTAATTAAATCATTTTTTCGTAACTTCTGTTTATTCTAAAAATCATGTCATGGAAGTTCAGGAAGGATTAAATAAATTAAAGGAGTTAGTTAAGGAAAAAGATATTGCTATGATGTGTTCTGTACACGAGAAAAGCCTTATCAGCAGGCCTATGGCAACTTCTAATATTGATGATGAAGGAAATATCTGGTTTTTCACAAACGAGTTTTCTGCTAAATCTGGAGATTTTAAACGTGACCGCCATGTTTGTTTAACTTATTCTGATCCCCGGGAAAACTTGTTTATAAGCATTTCTGGTTCAGCAGAATTAGTTTATGATGAAGAACAGCTGCATTCTTTTAATATGTATTTACAAGACGAATGGTTTCCCAACGGATTGGAAGAACCACATATTGCATTATTGAAAATCAGTCCTGTTTCAGCCCGCTACTGGGATCATCAGGATAGGAGAATGATTGATTTCTATAAAGATTCTCTAAATGAACAAAATGATAAACCGGCAGAGGAAGGTTATCACGGAAAAATTGAATGGTAAATAATATATTTTAGTTTTTAATTGGTTATTCTGCTATTTACCAGAAACAACTTTCAATTTTTTGTATTATTGAAACATGCACTTTGAAAATTCGCTTGCTTTTGCACAATCTATGGATCAGGCAGATCCACTTCAAAAATTTAGAAAAGAATTCATTTTCCCACAAAGAAACCGTCAGGATATAATTTATTTATGTGGTAACTCACTGGGTTTGCAGCCAAAAAGTGCGCAAATCTATATTAATGAGCAATTGGAAAACTGGGGAAATCTGGCTGTTGATGCTTGGTTTGACGGTGATAGTCCCTGGATGTTCTATCACAAAGAAATGCAGAAATTAATGGCTCCTGTAGTGGGTGCACTGCCATCGGAAGTTATTCCTATGAATAACCTTTCGGTAAATCTGCACCTGATGATGGTCAGTTTTTATCGCCCGAAAGGGAAAAGAGTGAAAATATTAATGGAAGGCGGCGCTTTTCCTTCAGATCAATATATTGTAGAAAGTCAGGTTCGTTTTCACGGATTTAATCCGGATGATGTAATTATTGAAGTAAATCCCAGAAATGGGGAGGAAACTTTAAGAACCGAAGATATTCTTGCTGAAATTTTAAAAGCTGGCGACAACCTGGCTTTGGTGCTTTTTGGTGGGATAAATTATTTTACAGGACAGTTTTTTGATTTAAAGGCAATTACGGAAGCCGGTCAAAAATGCGGAGCGGTTGTTGGATTTGATCTGGCACATGCAGCCGGTAATGTACCTTTACAGCTTCACGAATGGAATGTTGATTTTGCCTGCTGGTGTACTTATAAGTATATGAATAGTAGTCCCGGAGGTATAAGTGGGGTTTTTATTCATGAAAAGCATTTTAATAACCCGGAATTAAATCGCTTTGCAGGATGGTGGGGATACGATGAAAAGAACAGATTTAAAATGACAAAAGGCTTTGTCCCAGAAAGTGGTGCGGAAGGCTGGCAGTTGAGCTGCAGTCCGGTTTTAATGATGGCGGCTCACAAAGCTTCATTGCAAATGTTTTCTGATGCAGGAGGAATTGAAAATCTGCGAAATAAAAGTTTGCAATTAACTGCTTATCTGGAATTTATTATCGGTCGGTTCAACCAAAAGCAAGGGTCAGAAATATTGAAAATAATCACTCCTAAAAATCCATCAGAACGAGGCGCTCAGCTTTCTTTAATTGCAAGCAAGAATGGAAAGCAAATATTTGACCATCTGCTTAGTAATAATATTATAGGCGACTGGCGAGAGCCTAATGTAATCAGATTGAGTGCTGTTCCATTATATAATAGTTTCGAAGATATTTTTAAGGTTGGAGTTGTTTTGGAATATGCTGTTGAACATCAGAGTAATTAGATTCGCATAATTGTAATTTTTATTTTTTAACTTGTTATAAATTATAGATTCCAATCGGTTATTTTATTAAATGATAAGATTAATATAAATAGATGAATGCTCAAAAAATCAGGCTATTAAGCATTTTAAATTTGGTATTTTTTATTTTGGCTTTTTCGGTTTCTAACCTAAGTCAGTTCAATCTGATTAGTGAAAATAATATAGCAGATGTATCTTATAAATACAATTCATTATTTGCTCCTGCCGGATTAACATTTGCCATTTGGGGATTGATTTATATCAGTTTATTCATGTTTTGTATAGTTCATTTGTACAAAGCGTTTAAAGCTCTGGTTGAGAATGTTTTTAATGAAAATACTTTAGCAATGAGCTGGTTTTTTATTATAAATAATTTGGCTGCTACTTTTTGGGTTTTCGCATGGTTAAATGAATATTTATTAATTTCTGTTTTATTGATGATCATTCAGCTGGTCACCTTGATTGTAATTAATATCAAACTTCATTTATATAATCCGCATACCGGTTGGGATGTTAAACTGATTACACAAATGCCCATGAGTATCTATTTTGGTTGGATATGCGTTGCGACCATTGCAAATATATCAGCCTGGTTAGTCTCAATAAATTGGGACGGAGGAGGAGTTTCGCCAGAATTATGGACTGTTATCTTAATTGGAATTGCAACTTTAATTACTCTGTTTATAATTTTTGTCAGAAGGAACTTGTTTTTTGCGGCTGTAATAATCTGGGCACTTTATGGAATTATAGTTAAAAACAGAAGCCTTGATCAGGATTTTACTAAAAGCATACAACAGGCTGCCATTACCGGAATAGCAATAATCATATTGGCAATAATTATTCAAGGAATTAACAATATAAAATTATCCAAAATAGAGGCAAAAACTCCATATATAACCTAATTTGCTTAAGATCGCTTACCATCCAAGTTATATTCATACACTTCCAGCAGGTCATCGATTTCCAATGGGTAAGTATGAATTAATTCCCAGCCAGCTTTTGCATGAAGGCTTAATTCAATCCGAAAATTTATTTGTGCCTCCATTTCTAGACGAAAGTATAATTCAGTTAACACATGATCCCATATACTGGGAAAAATTATGGGATCTCAAACTAAGTCCGCAGGAAATTAGAAGAACCGGCTTTCCTTTAACTCCCGAATTAATATACCGGGAAACCTGTATTGCTTCAGGCACTGTTCAGTCTGGTTTATTTGCCCGGGAATTTGGTATTTCTTTTAATGTGGCTGGTGGCACTCACCACGCCGGTTCAAACTGGGGAGAAGGCTTCTGCCTTTTAAATGATCAGGCAATTGCCGCAAATTATCTACTTAAGAGGAAACTTGCAGAAAAAATTTTAATAATTGATTTGGATGTTCATCAGGGAAACGGAACGGCCCAGATTTTTAAAAGTGAAATACAAGTATTTACCTTTTCCATGCATGGAGAGAAGAACTTCCCTTTTAGAAAGGAACAGTCTGATTTGGACATTGGTTTAGACGATGGGACAGATGACTTCACCTATCTCTCTATTCTAGAAACCAACCTGGAGAATTTATTTAATGAGTTTAAGCCTGATTTCGTGTTTTATCTGGCAGGAGTGGACGTGTTGGGAACTGATAAGCTGGGTAAATTGGCTCTAACGAAAGAAGGCTGTAAACAACGGGATTTATTGGTTATTGAAAAGTGTTATAAAAGGAAAATACCTATCCAGATTAGCATGGGCGGAGGTTATTCGCCACGCATAAGAGATATTGTAGATGCGCATTGTAATACTTTTAGAATTGCATTTGATTTGTATAACTAGAATCAAATAATTGATATTTAGGTATTTTCCGCAAAATAAACCTTATTTTTACATTTATGGAAAAGCAACATTTTGTAAAGTACCGGTTTATGGATCTCAGAACCGGAGATTTAATCAGATATATGGACATTAATGATCGTTTAACAGATCATAATGATCGATTAAAGAAAATGGCTATTCAGATTTTTAATGAAATCAAAATACCCGTAAATTCAATTTCTTTCGAACAAGTATCTCCGGAGAATTAAAATTATAATATTATATAATTTAGGAATCAGCATTTATGTGCTGATTTTTTTTGTGCCCAATTTTGGAAGAGATTCCATTGCAATATGGTAGCTCATTTTGAACAACATTTTATTCCCCATTAAAATTTGAGAGTAAAGTCTAAACCAAATTACCTGTATAAGTAAGGATTGTTTAAAGTAACCATCAAAAGATAGATTGAGAAAAGAAAAAATAACACCATCACTCCCGCAAAGGCGTATAAAAGTACTCGTTGTGCCATATTATAATGTTTAAATAGGTTTATTAAAATTACAAAAATTTGCTAGCCTGATAAATAGCTTAATCTATAGCTAATTTTAATTTGCTCAATTGTGTAAACTTTTTTCACATTATAGTGGCAGTTAATTTTCTCTGTTAATTATTTAAACTTATAGATTAAAGTAGTTTAAATAGGATTGAGGAAACATTTTTATGTTTTTTCTCGTATTTATGCAACAAGAAATGGGGAATTATTCTGTACTAAATTGTGTAGTCTATTTCTATTTGACAGAATCTAATACTGACAATTGGATATCTTGGATTTCATAAAATTGTCACTATCACTAAATATGAACAAAGAATTACCGGTACCAGAAAACGAAATTGAAAGAATTCAGGCTTTAAAAGATTACTGCATTTTAGATACAGAATTAGAAGCTAAATTTGATCGCCTTACCGAAGTAGCTTCACTTGCCTGTAATGTTCCCATTTCATTGATATCATTAATTGATGAGAATAGACAATGGTTCAAGTCTAAAAAAGGAATAAATGTAAATGAAACTTCACGTGAATTAGCATTCTGTCAATATACCATAATGGATTCTCAACTTTTAGAAGTTGAAGATGCACGCGAGGATGATAGATTTTCTGATAGTATATTGGTAACACAAGATCCCCATATTGTTTTTTACGCTGGTGTGCCTCTTATAGATTCGAATGGTTTTGCCCTTGGTACTCTTTGCGTTATTGATAATAAGCCAAATAAATTAAGTGATAAACAGATAAAAATATTAAAGCTGCTTTCTGATGAGGTTTTAACCCTAATTCTGGAAAGAAGAAAGCTTAAAGAATTAGAAAATTTTGAAAATATCTTTAAGGTCTCAAATGATTTAATCTGCATTGCCGGCACAGACGGATTTTTTAAAAAGATAAATCCGGCGTTTTCTAATGTTTTGGGATGGGAAGAAAATTTTTTGTTGAATACTAGTTTTTTCGAAATAGTTCATCCGGACGATCTGGAAGAAACCAATAACGAGATTAATAAGCTGGCCTCGGGAGAGAATACCATAAATTTCGTCCACCGATTAAGGCATAGTGACAACTCTTATAAAATTATTCAATGGGTTGCCACGCCAGAGCCAGAAACCGGTCATTTATTTGCCATTGGTAGAGATATCACCGACATTAAAAATAAAGAAAATTTAATTTTTAAGAGCGAGAGCAGGTTCAGATCATTTTTCGAGAATTCTCAGGGTTTAATGTGCACTCATGATTTTGAAGGGAATTTTATTACTGTCAATAAAGCTGGTGCAGACTTGATTGGTTATTCTATTGTAGAATTATTAAACATGTCTTTGTTTGATTTGGTTCCAAAAGAAAATTATCCCAGACTTAATAGTTATCTGCTTGATATTCAAAATAGTGGCTTCGGAAAAGGTTTAATGACTACTATTTGTAAAGACGGGTCTGAAAGATCCTGGCTTTATAACAACATACTTGAAAAATCTGATGATGGAACCAGTTATATTATTGGTAACTCTATTGATATAACCGAGAGAATCCAATTAGAAAAAGATCTTCTGTCTACTAAAAATCTTTTAGAGCAGACCAATAAGGTTGCTTTTATAGGTGGTTGGGAAATGATTCCAGCAGAAAATTCAATTAAATGGTCTAGTGTAACTAAAGAAATTCACGAAGTGAATGGAGATTATAGTCCTGACCTGGAAACAGCAATTTTATTTTATAAAGAAGGAGAAAGCAGAAATAGAATAATTGAGGCTGTAAATCTGGGTATTAATGAGGGAAAAGATTGGGATCTGGATCTCTTAATTGTTACAGCCAATGGTAAGGATAAATGGGTGAAAGCAATTGGAAGTTGTGATTTTGTAAATGATCAATGCATTCGGGTATATGGTACTATTCAGGATATTGATGAACAGAAGAGAACCAAGCTTGCTTTAGAAGCTTCTGAAAATAAATACAGAGCATTTTTTGAGATCTCTCCAATGGGAATAGCTGTAAATCGGTATTCAGACGGAAAATTTATTGATGGGAATCAGGCTTTATATAATTTAATTGGATATACTGAAGAAGAATATCGCCAATTAAGTCATTGGGATGTAACTCCCGAAAAGTACGATGATCAGGAAGCATTTCATAAAGAATCATTAAATAATACTGGACGTTACGGACCTTACGAAAAAGAATATATCCATAAAGACGGACACTCAATTCCGGTTTTGCTCAATGGAAATAAATTCATAGGAATGAATGGCGTTGAATCTGTTTATTCTGTTATACAGGATATTTCTGAAAGGAAAAATGCAGAAAAAGCAATTGCTTTGGAAAGATCACGCTTACAGGCATTTGTTGAAAATGCTCCTGCCTCCGTTGCCATGTTTGATACTGAGATAAGGTATGTAGCAACAAGTAATCGCTGGAAAGAGGAATATAAGATAGAAAGTAAGGATATTATAGGACTATCTCATTATGAAGTATTTCCAAATGTTAGCCAGCATTGGAAAGATATTCATACCAGATGTTTGGCCGGTGCCATTGAAAAAGAAGACGAAGATGTTTGGCGCCCCGAAGGTTGGGAAGTTGATCAGTATTTAAAATGGGAAGTTAGGCCATGGTATTTGTTTGATGGTTCCGTTGGCGGCATCATGATGTTTACTCAGGACGTTACGCAATCTTGTTTACAGCGAGATGAATTGAAAAATGCCAAAATAATGGCAGAGCAGGCAAGCGTGGCAAAATCTGAGTTTTTGGCCAATATGAGTCATGAAATTAGAACTCCATTAAACGGAATTATTGGTTTTACTGATCTGGTGATGAAAACCAATATGAATGAAACGCAGAAACAGTATATCTCCATTGTAAATCAATCCGGCAACGCCTTATTGAGCATCATTAATGATATTCTGGATTTCTCTAAAATTGAAGCCGGAAAATTAGAACTGGATTTAGTAAAGTGCGATTTATATGAAACCGGAAGCCAGGCGGCTGATATTATTACTTATCAGGCTCAAAGCAAAGGTTTAGAGATATTACTAAATATTGCACCAACTATTCCAAGATTTATATTTGCGGATGACCTCAGACTTAAGCAAGTATTAGTCAATTTATTGGGTAATGCAGTTAAATTTACTGATTTCGGTGAAATTGAATTGAAAATTGAAACATTTGGAAAAGCAGAAAATGGCAAAACCAAATATAGATTTGAAGTTAGGGATACAGGAATTGGAATAAAACCAGACAAACTAGAAAAGATTTTCGAAGCATTCTCTCAGGAAGATGGGTCTACCACAAAAAAGTATGGAGGAACTGGCTTAGGTTTAACAATATCTAATAAACTGCTTGATTTAATGGGCAGTAAACTAAATCTTAAAAGCAATTACGGCAAAGGCAGTACATTTTATTTTGATCTGGAACTTGATTCTGAAGAAGGAGATCCAATTAGTTGGGGAAATATTGATAAAATAAAAAAGGTATTAATAGTAGATGATAATCAAAATAATCGTTTAATATTAAAACAGATGTTTTTGCTTAAAAACATCAAATCAGATGAAGCTAAAAACGGAATTGAAGCTCTGAATTCTTTATCCAACGGGGAAAAGTATGATGTTATCATCATGGATTATCACATGCCGATAATGGATGGAATAGAAACTATACGCAAAATCCGTGATAATTTTGATGAATCAGTAATGCCGGTAATTTTATTGTACAGTTCATCAGATGATGAAAAAATTATTAAAGCATGCGAAGAATTAAAGGTGAATCACAGATTAGTTAAGCCCATAAAAATTCAGGACATGTATAATGCTCTTTCCAGAATGCATAAAATTGAAAATGTAAAGGAAAATGTTAAACCTGTTTCTGCTTCTAATGCTGAATTTGCCCCAATTAGGGTTTTAATTGCTGAAGATAATGCAGTAAACATGTTGCTGGCCAAAACATTAATAAGCAGAATTGCGCCTAATTCTATTATTCAGGAAGCTATTAATGGTGAAGAAGCTGTAATTTTATGTGAAGGCAAAATGCCCGACATGATTTTGATGGATGTTCAAATGCCAGAAATGAATGGCTATGAAGCAACAGATCGTATCCGGAAAATGAATCATGGCGACGTTCCGATAATTGCCTTAACAGCGGGCAATGTTAAAGGCGAAAAGGAAAAATGTTTAGCAGCAGGTATGGATGATTTTATTTCCAAGCCTGTTATTGAAGAAACCCTGGCCCAGATGTTCAATAAATGGATTAACCATGAAGCTGATAAATCTAGTACAGCTGATGAAGCAGATATGAGAAAAATGCACTTTAATCCTGAAAAGATCAGGCAATTTATTGGCAATGATCCTGTTGTTTTCAGACAAATGCTAAGCCTCACCACCCAAGAATTGATCACATCTTCTGATAAATTAAGCAATCATCTTATTGATAAAAGTTTAAAATCTTTACAGGAAACAGCTCATAAATTATATGGTACCGCTGTAACTTCCGGACTAGAAGAACTTGGCCGAATTAGCAAAATTATTGAACACCTGCCAGAATATGATGAAGATGTTGTAAATAAATTAGTTTCTGAAGCAATCGCCGAAATTGAATTATTGTTAAAGATTATAGAAAAAGAATAAAAATTATATAATATTTTGCCACTTACTATATAAAATTCATAATTAAATCTATATTTAGCCATTCTCAAATTTTAGGAGTTAAACTGAATAAAAACTTTAATAAGAAATAATAATGTGTGGGATTATAGCTGTATTTGATATTAAAGGTAATACACAGGCATTGCGTCCGCAAGTGCTGGACATGTCAAAGAAAATCAGACATCGCGGACCGGATTGGTCTGGTATTTTTTGCGATGAAAATGTGTTATTAGCGCATGAAAGGCTTGCCATTGTAGATCCGCAATCCGGAGGTCAGCCTTTATATAGCGATGATAAAAACCTAATTTTAGCCGTAAACGGCGAAATCTATAATCATATGGATCTTCGCAAAGATCTTACCGACTATAATTTTTTGACAAAATCTGACTGCGAGGTCATTCTGGCCTTATATCGCAAAAAAGGTCCAGCCTTTCTTGAAGATCTGAATGGCATTTTTGCTTTTGCACTATACGATAAAGAAAATGATTGTTATTTAATTGCCCGTGATCATATGGGAATTATTCCGCTTTATATGGGCTGGGATAAGTACGGACAATTTTATGTTGCATCAGAGCTGAAAGCTTTAGAGGGAGTTTGCAATCATATTAAAGAATTCCCTCCGGGACATTATTTATTTAGCAAAGAAGGTACTGAACCTAAACAATGGTACAAACGCGAATGGACGGAATATAAAAATGTAGAGAATAATACTTCTGATATCAACACTTTGCGTGATGCTTTGGAAGCGGCTGTTCACCGGCAATTAATGTCGGATGTTCCGTATGGAGTTCTACTTTCCGGCGGGCTTGATTCTTCGATAATTTCTGCAATAACCAAAAAATATGCGGCCAAAAGAATAGAGACCAATGACACACAAACAGCTTGGTACCCGCAATTGCATTCATTTGCAGTAGGTTTAGTTGGTTCTCCCGATCTGGCTGCCGCCAGAAAAGTTGCGGATCACATACAATCTATTCATCATGAAATTAATTTTACCGTTCAGGAAGGTTTAGATGCTATACGCGATGTAATTTATCATCTGGAAACGTATGATGTAACTACGATCCGAGCATCAACACCCATGTATTTACTGGCCAGGGTAATTAAATCAATGGGAATAAAAATGGTTTTATCCGGCGAAGGAGCCGACGAACTTTTTGGTGGTTATTTATATTTCCATAAAGCCCCTGATGCCAAGTCATTTCATGAAGAAACAGTTAGAAAGTTAGGCAAACTACATTTATATGACTGTCTTCGTGCTAATAAATCTTTAGCCGCTTGGGGAATTGAAGGTCGTGTGCCCTTTCTAGATAAAGAATTTATGGATGTTGCTATGCGATTAAATCCTCAAGATAAAATGGCCATTGACGGCAAAATGGAAAAATGGATCCTTCGAAAAGCATTTGAAGATTATCTTCCGGAAAGTGTTGCCTGGAGACAAAAAGAGCAGTTTTCTGATGGCGTCGGATACAACTGGATTGATACCTTGAAGGAAACAGCACAGCAAAAAGTTAGTGATGACGAATTAGCGAATGCAAAATATCGTTTCCCGATTCATCCGCCAATGTCAAAAGAAGAATATCACTATCGTTCTATTTTCTCCGAATTATTTCCATCAGATTCAGCAGCATCCTGTGTTCCATCTGTAAAATCTGTAGCATGCAGTACGCCGGAAGCTTTGGCCTGGGACATTTCTTTTCAAACAATGAATGATCCTTCAGGTAGAGCAGTTAAAAGTGTCCACAATGAAGGCTACAAATAATAAAACAAGCATTTAATTAATTCATAAGCGGGTTTAACCCGCTTTTTTTATGAAATATGATACAAAATTGATTCCTTTTTAAGCGCCTTTTTATAAGATTATCAATAAATTTATAAGAAAAAAATCATGGCTGAGAAAAAGATTATTGCCGTTACGGGTGCCACAGGTGCGCAAGGCGGAGGATTGGTTCGGGCTATTTTAAATGACCCGAATTCTGAATTTAAAGTAAGAGCATTTACTAGAAATAAAAATTCTGATAAAGCAAAGGAACTCGAGAATTTAGGGGCAGAAATTTTTGAAATAAATATTGATGATCCCGAAAGTCTGAAAAAAGGTTTAGAAGGAGCTTATGGAGCTTATTTCGTAACTTTTTTCTGGGAACATTTTTCTCCTGAAAAGGAATTAGTAGAAATTGAAAATATGGCAAAGGCAGCTAAAGCTGCAAATATTAAACATGCCATTTGGTCGACTTTAGAGAATACACGTGAATTTATTCCATTAGATGATGACCGGATGCCCACTTTGATGGAAAGGTACAAAGTTCCGCATTTTGACGCTAAAGGTGAAGGCGAACATTTTTTTACCGACGAAGAAGTGCCAACAACATTTCTAATCACAAGTTTTTATTGGGATAACTTTATTCATTTCGGTATGGGACCGCAAAAAGGACCGGATGGCAAATTTTATATCAGCTTCCCGTTAGGAAATAAAAAACTATGCAGCATGGCTGCAGAAGATATTGGCAAATGTGCTTTTGGCATTTTCAAAAAAGGCAATGAGTATATTAGGAAAAAGGTTGGGATATCTGCCGAGCAGTTAACCGGAACTGAAATGGCTTCTGCAATGTCTGATGTTTTAGGTGTGGAAGTAAATTATAATGAAATGACTCCAGAAGATTACCGCAATTTAGGTTTCCCCGGCGCTGATGATTTGGGAAATATGTTTCAGTTTAACCGCGATTTTGAGGAAGTGTGCTGCCTGGCAAGGGATATAGATTTCACCAAAAGTTTAAATCCGGAACTGAAAAGTTTTAAAAGCTGGCTGGTTGAGCATAAAGATGAAATACCAGTTGAGCAATCAGTTTAAACAAATTTATTAGTCCGGATATGCTATTATAAGGCTGTCCGGATTTTTTTATACTGTTAGTTGTAGCTTTTTACTAAACATTTGAAAACGGATAAACAACAGAGCCGCCGAAACTAATAGTCCAAGTGTTAAGCCAAACCAAATTCCGTTAGCACCATAACCAAAATATATTCCTATCAGATAACCAACTGGTAAACCGATAATCCAATAGGCTATAAATGTGATTAAGGTAGGAATATTTACATCGCCCATTCCTCGTAAAACTCCCAGTCCAACCACCTGTGCACCATCAAATATCTGAAAGAATCCTGCAATGATAAGTAGCTGAGCTGCAATTGCTATAACTGATACATCTGAAGTGTAAATCCAGGGAAGTATTTGATTTAATCCGACAAATAAAATTGCCGCGATACTCATAAAAAGCAAAACAATGTGGTAGCTCGAAATGGCAGATAAACGTAATTGAATAAAGTTTCGGGTTCCAAAATTATTGCCTGTTTTAATGGTGGCTGCCGCCGAAATTCCACCAGCCATCATATATGTAATGGACGCTAAATTAATAGCTACCTGATGTGCTGCCTGCTGAGTTGCTCCAATGGTACCAATCATAATTGCGGCTCCGCTAAAAGCGCCAACCTCAAAAGTATATTGCATGGCTACAGGCGCACCAATCCTGAGGATATTAATACTTCGGAAAGCATCTATAAATTTCATCCCGAAAGACTGAAGATATGGCTTAAAGTGTTTGGATTTAATAATATACAGGCACATTACAAAAGACATAAGCGTTCTGTCTATTAATGTGCTCCAACCAACTCCATTAATTCCCATGGGTTCTATCCCGAAAAGGCCTTTTACAAAAGTAACTCCCAGGCAAACGTTCAAAACATTTCCCCAAATAGAAATCATCATGGCCTGTTTTGTAAATCCCAAACCTTCTGCAAATTGCTTAAAGGTCATGAATATCATTAATGGAATGATGGAGAGTGATAAAAGGTTTAAATATGGTTTTGCCTGCTTAACAACTTCCGCCGATTGATCTAAATGATCTATAACCTGCAGTGAGCCAAAATAAACTAAAATGTAAAGAATAATTCCCGACAATGCATTAATAGCCAGACTATTTGACAGAAGTTTGCCACATTCATCATAATCTTTCTTAGCACTTTGCTGAGCAATTAACGGAGTTAAACCAAAGGAAAGACCAATGCCAATAACCAAAATGATTGTAAAAATGCTGTTTACCAGGGAAACCGCAGCAAGAGAAATGGTGCCTGCAAAATGACCAACTATAACACTATCTGCAGTATGCACAAGTGTATGGCCCAATTGTGAGATTACTACCGGGATGGCTAATTTCAAATTGGTTTTATAATGAAATTTATACCGGGAGTAAAATTCTTTCATAAATAGCTTTGTGCAAAGTTCAATTATTTTTTGAATTGGCTATTATGATTTTAGAAAATCTCCTTTTAAGAAGCGGTATAATATTCTTCTTTTTCGTTGGTGTGAATTTTAATTAATCCCGATAGAATCAGGTTTACTAAAATCCGGTAAGAACTACGCCGGGATAGCTTTTGCATAGTGCTGAATTCTCGGGCCGTAATCCGTTCATTTTCATTCAGATACTTCAACAAAGCATCTTCATTGGTAGAGTATTTCAGAAAAACTCCCTGCTCATTCTGACTGCGTTTTAAAACATCAACTACAATTTTGCTAGCTAAAATACTTTTATCATTTACACGGATGTAAACCCACCATTTTTTATCTTCAGAAAAAGAGTAATGCGGTTTCATATCGCTTTCGCGGATATCTACTACCAAAACTATTTTATCATCAATATAAACCTCTTCAAATTTTGGTTCTAAAGCTGGCTTACAATATAAATGAGCAGCTTTATTGATCATATATTTTTCTTCCTCTTCTGCCTTTACACCAACAATTTTGCCATCATCTGCTACCCCAATCAATAATTTTCCCCCTTTATTATTCGCGTATGCAACTAAGGTTTTGGCAATTTTTTCGCAACTGGTAATGCTATTTTTGAAATCAAGTGAAATACCTTCGCCTTCAAGTATCAATTTTTTAATATTTGTAGCCATGCTTCTTTCTAATATGCAACTGTATCTTCTTCTCCTCTAAACAAATTTCTTACATAAACTTCATTTATAACTTTTGCACAAATCTCTCCATCTTTGTTGGTAATTTCCATAGGGAAAGACTTTACAAATTTACCTACTGTTTTTAATTTGTTTTCGGCTTCCAGAATATCTTCTTCGCTCAAACTGATTTTAAAATATAAATGTGTACGGCCAGGTTTTAAATATTTGATCTCGGCACTTTTAAGCCAGACACGCGTTTTATAGCCTCGTCTTTGTAAAAGTTGATCAAAAAGCAATGCGTAAAATGGGTCTGACGCACTAAATATGGTTCCTCCAAAAATAGAACGGTTGTAATTGGTGTTTAATATGCTTTTTGCGATTTTAACATGAACTCCCGTAAAACCCTTTTCAAATTTAATAACCCAGATGCGCTGAAAGAGAAGAGGAGGATAAAAACGCATGGCCCATTTAAGGGTATTTTCAGAAATTTGCATATAGCCACTAATATGCGAAACTCATTCGACAGATAAAAGTGTTAAAACATATAATCTAAAATCTCATTGTAATCTTCCTCATTTAGCTTGTAATTGTGTCCGCTAACCTTATTGAGTAATAAATTTTCGATGATCTTTTCTTTTTGGTCACAATGAATTCCAATATCTGCAAGCCTGGCCGGGCAATTAATTGAAGCATAAAAATTTTCCAGTTCAGTAATAAATAAATCAGCGGCTTTGGAGTTGTCTTTTTCTGTAATTTCAAATATTTCCCTTGCAAGAAAAGCAATTCTTTCTGATAAATTTTCCCTGAAATGTTTTAGCCAGGCAGGATAAATGATGGATAAACCTGCACCATGTTGTGTTTGATAAAGAATATTTAATGTTTGTTCAATACCGTGACAACCCCAATCTGCTTTGGTTTTTCCGGCAATTAATAATCCGCTTAACGTACTCGCCGAAAGCCACATAATATTTGCTCTTGCTTCATAATCATCAGGTTTTTTTAAAACTTTTAAACCATCTGCAATTGCAAGCTTAATTATTGAGGCTGCATAAAGATCTGATAATGGAGAATTTCCTTTGCCAAAAAATTGCTCCAAAGTATGCGCAATCAGGTTTGAAATGCCAAATGCAGTACAATTTGAGTCAACTGTAAAAGTTAATTCAGGATCTAAAAAAGAAATTTTTGGGTAAAGCAGATCAGAACTAATTCCATTTTTAATTTTTTTGCTATCGTTTTGTAAATAACTGAAATTGTTATTTTCCGTTCCGCAGGCAGCCAGAGTTAATATACATATTACCGGAAGCGCTTGTTTGGGTTTAACCACTCCGGAATAGAAATCCCAAACGGAATGATCTGCATAAAAACCAATACTGACTGCTTTTGCGGTATCTATTACAGAGCCGCCACCCAGAGCAATAATAACATCGGCATTAAACTCTTTGGCTAAAGTTGTAGCCTTATCAGCGTCGGCACTTGTTGGATTGGTTTGAACACCCTCAAACGTAACATGTTTTAAACCCGACATATTTAACAGAGAAATTATACGGGCGTAAAATCCATTGTTTTTAACAGAGGACTTTCCAATTATAATTATTGCACGCTTCCAGTTGATCTCATTCGGAATTTTATCAATGCAATCTTTCCCGAAAATAATTTTGGTTGGATTATAAAACTCAAAGTTTTCCATAATTGTATAATATCCCAAATAATCAGCTAATAATAAGCAAATAAAAAATAATTAATTTATTAAAATCCGAACACTTTTTGATTTCGTAGGTTGACAGTAAACAAATCAAAACTTAAAAAAATGAAAAAACAGTTTTTAACTATTGCTTTAGGAGTTAGTTTTTTAGCTTTTACTGCAGCTTGTAATTCTAGTACAACAATGTCTAACAACTCTGATTCTGCTATGACTGATAGCAACATGGCTGATACAATGGCTATGGAAGAAGGAGTTGAAGTTGGTGGTGCCATGATGGTTCCTTCAAAAAATATCGTAGAAAATGCTTCAGGATCTAGTGATCATACAACTTTGGTAGCGGCTGTTAAAGCTGGAGATTTAGTAGAAACTTTAAGCGGTCCTGGTCCATTTACAGTTTTTGCTCCAACAAATGAAGCTTTCGACAAACTTCCTGCAGGAACGGTAGATAATTTATTGAAGCCGGAAATGAAGAAAGATCTTCAGGGCGTTTTAACTTACCACGTAGTTCCCGGAACTTACCGTGCTGCAGACTTAAAAGACGGAATGGAATTAACTTCTGTTCAGGGTCAGAAATTAAAAGTTTCTGTTAAAGACGGAAAAGTGATGATCAATAACGCAAACGTTACTATTGCTGATGTTGTTTCTAGCAATGGTGTTACTCATGTAGTTGACGCAGTTTTAATCCCATCTAAATAATCAAAATTAATATTTAGAAGCCTTTCCATTAGTTTGGGAAGGCTTTTTTTGTGACTGGAATTTATACATTTGATTGTACATGCGTAAAAGAAACTATCTACCTCTACTCATTCTGGCAACAATTTCCTTATTGCTGGATCTGTATGTTTATAAAGGTGTAATCATTTTAAGTCAGAGTTCAGAATATACAAATCTAATAACTTCGTTTTATTGGCTGATATCCATTTTAGTTTTAAGCGGATTTATTTTTTTGTTGTCCAAAGTAATAGCCAGTCGAAAGTTTACTGCTGTTTTTAACATCACTTTTAATTCCTATTTAACGCTATTTGTCAGCAAGCTGGTTTTTGCACTGGTTTTATTTGCTCAGGATATTTATCGTTTTTTTGCCGGATTGATGCATGTTTTTAGCTCTGAAACTTTTGTAACACCTGAACGGATAATTTGGGTAAGTTATCTCGCTCTGTTTCTTTCTCTGATTCCATTTTTTGCTTTCCTTTTCGGAGTTACGCTCGGAAAGTATAATTATAAAATTCGCAAAACTGTTCTTTATTTTGATGATCTGCCGGATGAATTTGACGGATTTACGCTGGTACAAATTTCTGATATCCATTCCGGAAGTTTTGATAAACCTGAGGAAGTTAAAAAAGGAGTGAAGCTCATCAATTCGTTAAAACCCGATGTTTTTGTTTTTACCGGCGATCTGGTCAATAATAAAGCGGAGGAGATTGTTCCCTATATCCAGATTTTCAATAAAATAAAATCAGCGCAAGGGAATTTTTCCATTCTTGGCAATCATGATTATGGCGATTATATTGGATGGGATTCTCCTGCTGAGAAGATTAAGAATCTTGAAAACCTCAAAAAGTTTCACGCCGATTTAGGTTTTAGATTATTATTGGATGAAAATATTCAATTAAAACGGGGATATCAATCTATATCATTAATGGGTGTAGAGAATTGGGGTAAAGGTTTTGGAGAGCGTGGAGACCTTAAAAAAGCTCTTAACGGACTTTCACTTTCTCAGTTTAAAATTTTGCTTTCGCATGATCCTTCCCATTGGGATGCACAGGTTAAAAATAACCCTTCAAAAATTCATCTAACTCTATCAGGCCACACTCACGGAATGCAGTTTGGAATTGAAATAGGTAAATTTAAATGGAGTCCGGTAAAATATCGTTATAAAAATTGGGCAGGTTTGGCTGAAGAAAAAGACCGTTTTTTATATGTTAACAGAGGTTTTGGGTTTTTAGGCTTCGCCGGAAGAATTGGAATCTGGCCGGAAATCACTCATATTACATTTCGGAAGAAATAGATTAAAGTTCTTGCTGGCGCAATATCTGCTTTCCAATTTCATCTACTTCATTATCCTGTACAAATAAGGGAAGCTCTGTTAGCGGATCTAATTTTAGCCAGTGATCATCATTGTCTTTTTGCATTTTCACGTGCTCAATTCCATCTTTAAAAATAGTGTAAACTCCATCTTCTTCCGGGAAAACCGAATAATCTATTCCTTTAATTTCTATATCAAATGGCTCATGCATGAACCAAAGGTAAGGGTTTTGAAAAATCCCAAACAAATATTTTTGTCATCATTTGGAGAAAATTTGATTCAGATTTAATTCAGTTCCTTTTTCTTCAAACACAATAGTTTGAGCAGATATGCCCATTCCAGCTAACATTCTGATAATTTCTTCAACAAATTCTTTAGGCCCGCAAACGTAAAAGTGCTGGTTGAAATTTTTTATGGTTTGTTTAAGAAACGTTTGATCTATCCTTTTTTCGCGGAAACCAATTATATTTTGACGTGTGAAAACCAGGTTTAGCTGATCTCCGAGAATAAACCGTAACTCATTCTCCAAAATCACATCCGAATACATCTTATTACTATAGATTAATGAATCGCCACTAATTTCATTTTTCTCCTTCAATTCTCTAAGCATGGCAATAAATGGAGTGATGCCAGAACCAGCCGCGATGAAAACACCATTTCCTTTGTATTGAATTGTTCCCCAGGCATCAGATATCAGCAATTCAGCACCCGAAGCTAGTTTGTCTAACTTGTTTGTAACGCCATTATAGTTGCTTTTTACACGGATTATCAGTTCAAGAATCTCCCAGTTATTTAATCCTGTTAAAGTAAAGGGCCTGATTTCACCCTTCAGCTCAGTTGTATTTATTGACAGATAAATCGATTGTCCGGGAATAAAGTGAAAACCACTCGGTTTGGTTAATACAAAACGCTTAAAATCATCATTCAGATAATTAGTATCTATAATTTTAACAACATGTTTATTCATCTAATAAGCTGGATCTTAAAATTACAATCTAAGAAATTTTGCTTAGCGGCGCAATACGTTAGAAATTAGTAAATTCTGTAACACAATTGGGAATTCCATGTCGAATACTAAATACCTGATAGCTATGAAGTTCAATATCAAACCTCAAAATAAATCAACTCAAAATAAATCGAAAAAATCTTCCGGAAGACAATGGTTAGATGCCATACTATTCGCAATAATTGCATCAACAATTATCCGCGGACTCGTATTTTCTGCTTACGCGATACCTTCCGGCTCTATGGAAAGCACTTTATATCCTGGCGATTACTTATTCGTGAGCAAAATGAGTTATGGCCCCAGAATGCCTTTTACACCTGTGCAGATTCCGTTTTTAGAATCAACGGTAACGAAAAGCAACCTAAAAACTTACTGGGATGGACTTCAGCTACCATATTATAGATTGCCGGGTCTCACGCAAGTGAAAAAAGGAGATATTGTTGTTTTTAATAAACCTGAGGAAGCTGACCCATCTTATAACAAACCGGTTGATGTTCGAACAACTTTAATAAAACGTTGCATTGCAACTTCAGGCAATAAATTGCAAATAATTGATGGTAAAGCCTATGTGAATGGGAAATTAGCCACTTTTGAAAATAAAACTCAAACTTCTTATACAGTTAAAACTGACGGTTCTGAATTTAATCCTCAGCATTTGCAGGAACTAGGAATTGAAGTAATTCAGCAAAATGACCTTTACACTTACGTGATGATCATTCCGTCGAAATCTTTGGAAAGTATTCAACAGACCGATTTTGTTAAAAGTGTTACTCAGCAAATTGAAAAAACAGGAAATTTTGACAGCACAGTTTTTCCGCACAATCAAAAATTTAAATGGAACGCGGATAATTTCGGACCGATAATAATTCCCAAAAAAGGCATGGAAATTCCTCTCACTGATTCTACTTTGGCATTATATAGCAGAGCAATTGAATTATATGAAGGAAATAAATTGCAGGTAAGTGGTTCGGATATTTTAATAAACGGAAAGAAAAATAATTCCTACACCTTTAAAATGGATTATTACTGGATGATGGGCGATAATCGTCACAATTCTTTAGATTCTCGTTTTTGGGGATATGTTCCCGAAGATCATATTATTGGAAAAGCTATGATCACCTGGATGAGCATCGATTCTAAAAAAGATATTTTTCATTCTTTAAGGTTCGACAGTATATTTAAAAGTATTGAGTAATCCGTTCCTCTGTATAATTGATGGCTGTTCAATTTAATTTTAATTCTAAAATGTTTGTAGATTAAGCCGCCAAACTTTTATACATGACGAAAGCTTTACAACTTAATAAAAACATTACTCTTCTTATTTTAGTAGCTGCTCTGGGTTATTTTGTAGATATATATGATCTTCTACTTTTCCTGATCATAAAAAATAAAAGTTTAGAAAGTCTGGGTGTTCCTGCTTCAGAAATTTCTGACAGAGGCTTATGGTTAATGAACTGGCAAATGGCGGGCTTATTAATCGGAGGTATTTTGTGGGGAATAATTGGTGATAAAAAAGGAAGATTATCAGTTCTTTTTGGATCTATTATCATGTACTCGCTTGCCAATATTGCCAACGGTTTTGTTCACGATATTAATTTGTATGCTGCTTTACGATTTATAGCAGGTGTTGGCTTAGCCGGAGAACTTGGCGCCGGAATTACCCTCATCAGCGAAAGCATGAGTAAAGAAAAGCGGGGCTACGGAACAATGATTGTCGCTACAATTGGTTTAATGGGTGCAGTTGTTGCCTATTATGTAGGTGATAAATTTGACTGGCGGATTGCTTTTTTTGTAGGCGGAGGAATGGGAATGCTTTTACTGATTCTCAGAATTGGTGTTTTTGAATCCGGAATGTTCTCTAAGATCAAAGATCATAAAGTTTCTAAAGGAAATTTTATGATGTTGTTAAATAATAAGAAGCGATTTTTAAAATACCTAAACAGCATTTTAATTGCTGTACCGGTTTGGTTTGTGGTGGGGATTTTGATTGCTTTAGCGCCCGAATTTGCTAAAGTTATGGGGATGGAATCCGGAATAAATACCGGGAGAGGAGTAATGTTTACGTATATAGGTATTTCTTTAGGTGATCTGATTACAGGAACTCTGAGTCAGGTATTTAAAACTCGAAAAAAAATAGTTTTCATCTTTCTTACGTTAACTTATGCCGGCATATTATTTTTTCTGTTTTCACGAGGAATGACTGCAAATGGGTTTTATATGTTGTGCTTTTATTTTGGTATCGCCACCGGCTACTGGGTAGTTTTTGTTACCATGGCTTCCGAGCAATTCGGCACTAATTTAAGATCAACAGTTACAACTACAGCACCCAATTTTGTTAGAGGATCTTTGATCTTAGTTACCTTATTATTTACTTTTTTAAGAAATTATTTTGGCTTGATTAATTCGGCTTTAATTGTTGGAAGTTTTACCGTAATAATTGCCTACATATCACTCTATCACTTGGATGAAACTTTTGGGAAAGACCTTGATTATATAGAACCATCGGGTACAACGGGATTATAAATTTAGCTAAACATGTTTCTCAAACTAAGTTTCTGCTTCTGTTGCATTAATATTACTTTTGCGACAAATTAAGAATTATGGAAACTCTTGTTGTAAAAGATAGTAACGGAAACATTTTAAATGATGGTGATACAGTTCAGGTTATCAAAAGTTTAAAAGTTAAAGGTTCTTCAACTACAATTAAACAAGGAACCGTCGTTAAAAAAATAAGATTAACAGATAATGACGAGGAAGTTGACTGCAAAGTTGAAGGAATGAGCGTGGTGTTAAAAACCTGCTTCCTTAAAAAAAAATAAAACTCACCGGTGACCTTAGAGGCCCGGTTTTTTTATGCCTAAAACTTATTCCAACAAAAAGTATTTATAACCTGATAGTAAAATCCATTTAATTTAATGAGCGTAATAAAAGAATTTAGTAATCTGGTAACCAAAAAAGTTAGTACAGGCAGTAATAAGCTGCTAAAACAGAATTTACTAAATGCTTTACCTTTCTGGCTTGGTGCAATAATTACCGGTATTGTAGCGGTTATTTATGCCAAACTTTTCGCTTTTGCGGAATCCGGAACGGCTTATATATGGGAACATGCTCCTTATTTATTTTTTATAATTACGCCAATAACTTTTTTGCTTGCCTGGATTTTAGTAGTAAAATATGCTCCATTTTCTCGCGGAAGCGGAATACCGCAGGTGAACGCAGCAATTGAATTCGCAAATCCTAAAGACAATGAAAAAGTTGACCGGTTACTAAGTATCAGGATCATTTTTGTGAAGGTATTTTCCAGTTTAGTTTTAGTATTTGGTGGAGGCGCAATAGGAAGGGAAGGGCCAACGATTCAAATTGCCGGTTCTATCTTCAAAAAAATAAATGACCTTTTACCCTCATGGTATCCTAAAGTATCCAAACGTAATATGATAATTACAGGTGCTTCTGCGGGTTTAGCGGCTGCATTTAATACTCCTTTAGGAGGAATTGTATTTGCTATTGAAGAGCTTACCAAAACTCATATCAGTTTTTTTAAGTCTGCTTTGTTAACAGGTGTAATAATTTCTGGTTTAACGGCACTTAATTTTTTAGGGCCATATTTGTATTTAGGATATCCTACACTAAGTAATCTTTCGGTTTGGATATTTTTACCGGTCATTCTAATCGCTCTGATTACCGGAATTGGCGGCAGCGCAATGGGCTCTATAATTTTATATATATTCGATCAGAAAGCTGCATTGAGTAAAGAGTATCAAAAAGTAATTTATACTATTTTATGTGGTTTAATATTGGCATCAGCTGCTTACTTTATAGATCCACGGATATTTGGTTCTGGTAAAGAGATTATGGTGAGTACCTTATTTACCAACGAAAAACAAATGGAATGGTACATCCCGATATTCAGAATGATCGGCCCGATATTATCATTTACAACCGGTGCTGCTGGAGGTATTTTTGCACCTTCTTTAGGAGCTGGAGCCAGTATGGGAGCAGTTTTATCAGGCTGGCTGGAACTTTCCGGCTCAGATACAAATATTGTAATCCTTTGTGGTATGGTTGGCTTCTTAACCGGAATTACACGCAGTCCCTTTACATCCTCAATTTTGGTATTAGAAATGACCAACAGTCACAACATCATATTTTATCTGATGCTAACTGGTTTGATGGCTAATATAATTTCTAATCTTGTTGACAGGCATTCATTTTATGACAAACTAAAGCATAAATATATGCATGAAATAAATCTGGAGGAAAAAGCAAAAGCCTAATTTAGCTATCTCGATTAAGCGAATCCTATAAATATCATATCCTCATTTTCCTGAAAATTTACATTTTTGAATCATGATTACAAAAGAAGAAGTTGCCGAAGCTTATAAACTTTTACAGGATGAAATCAGCAATGCTTTAGAACAAGCAGACGGTAAGGCAAAATTTGAAGAGGAGTTATGGGAGCGTGATGGTGGAGGAGGTGGCAGAACCCGCATTATTCAGAATGGAAATGTATTGGAAAAGGGTGGAGTCAACTTTTCGGCGGTTCATGGCAAATTACCCGAAGCTGTTAAAAAAGCATTTAAAGTTGAAGAAGAAGATTTCTTTGCGACAGGTATTTCCATTGTAATTCATCCAAATCATCCATGGGTCCCTATAATACATATGAATATCCGGTATTTTGAAATGTCTGAAAACATAAGGTGGTTTGGTGGTGGAATAGATCTTACACCACATTATGTAATTGATGAAGATGCCCGGTTTTTTCATCAAAGCTTAAAAAATGTCTGCGACCATTTTAATGCTGATTTTTACCAGAAATTCAAATCCTGGGCAGATGATTATTTCTTCATTAAACACCGTCAGGAAACCCGGGGAATTGGTGGAATATTTTACGACAGACTTACACCTGAAAGCGCAGGAATATCCTGGGAACAGATATTTGAGTTTTCTAAATCGCTGGCAAAGTCTTTTATTCCAACATATATAAAGCTGATTGAGAATAACCGAAATAAAGAATACACAGATGAGCAAAAACAATGGCAATATCAACGCAGAAGCCGGTATGCAGAGTTTAATTTAGTGTATGATGCCGGAACAAAATTTGGTTTGGAAACTAATGGTCGGATTGAATCTATTTTAATGAGTTTGCCACCTCAGGCCAATTGGGTTTACGATTATAAACCTGTTGCTGGAACTGAAGAAGAAAAAACACTTAATCTTTTAAAAAAAGATATCAATTGGGTTTAATTTTTGATTAAAACCTTAATTTAGACTTCCGCTGAAGCGGATAAAACTTATAATTTAATTATGAATAATAAAACGATTGCAAAATCAATTTTCGGGATTTTTATAATGATACAAGTTTCCTGTTCTTCCAATACCTTAAAAGGTACCTGGCAATATGATGGTGGAATTTATGATGGTAAATCTCAGAAAGCTTCTGAAGATTTTAAAATGCAAAGAACATATACTGCTGATCAATATGAAGCCTATATGATTGAAGGGGAGGATCAACCGGAAAAATATGCTTCCGGAACTTATGAAATAAAAGGGGATGATTTGCTTTTAACTGGAGAATATAGCAGCCAGCCTTCACAATTAGTGGGCAAAACCGTAGCTTATAAATTTAAAATTGACAAGCAAAAATTAACCCTAAACGGCACTTTACCTAACGGGATGAATATTGAAGAATACTGGAAAAAAGTTAAATAAATGTTTTGTTCTAAATCAAATACATTGTTGGAATGAAATAATGAAATTATTGGGGTATAACCTCTTTTCTATCAACTTGGATTCGATAAATTCTCCATAATTTTTGTATTACAAACGAGCTTTAAATTTTTCCACACCATCTCCAAAAACCACATAATTTGCTAACTTCGCATTCGCCAAAAGGCCAATAATGCAATTTACAATTTCAATCAGAACCTGATCAAAAAATGGCTGAAGATACAGAAAACGAAAATCTAATTCCCAACGACCGAATAATTCCAATAAATATTGAAGAAGAAATGAAAGCCGCTTACATCGATTATTCGATGTCGGTTATTGTTTCACGTGCACTTCCTGATGTTAGAGATGGCTTAAAACCTGTTCACAGACGTGTTTTGTACGGAATGCTTGATCTGGGAGTAACCAGTAATAAATCACATAAAAAGTCTGCACGTATTGTCGGTGACGTTCTGGGTAAGTATCACCCGCATGGTGATTCCTCTGTTTATGACACGATGGTGCGTATGGCACAACCGTGGAGTCTGCGTTATCCAATGGTTGACGGTCAGGGTAACTTTGGTTCTGTAGATGGTGACAGTCCTGCTGCAATGCGTTATACTGAGGCTCGTCTTCAGAAAATTGCAGAAGAGATGCTGGCCGATATCAACAAAGAAACCGTTGATTACAAGTTGAATTTTGATGATTCCTTGCTGGAGCCAACCGTTCTTCCTTCCCGCATTCCTAATTTATTGGTAAACGGAGCATCTGGTATAGCCGTAGGTATGGCAACTAATATGCCTCCACACAATTTAACTGAGGTTATAAATGCCACCATTGCTTATATAGGAAATAAAGAAGTTACCATTCCGGAATTAATGAAATTTGTAAAAGCTCCGGATTTTCCTACAGGTGGTATAATTTATGGTTATTCTGGTGTTCAGGATGCATTTGAGACCGGTCGTGGCCGGATTGTAATGCGTGCAACAGCAGAAATTGAGAGTTATGGTAATGATCGTGAGCGTATTATTGTTAACGAAATTCCATACCAGGTAAATAAAGCAAACATGATCGAGCGTACTGCCGAGCTTGTTAATGAGAAAAAAATTGAAGGTATTTCTGAGATCCGTGATGAGAGTGATCGTGACGGAATGCGTATTGTTTACGAAATTAAGCGTGATGCAAACGCCTCTATCGTTTTAAATAACCTTTATAAATACACCGCGTTACAAACTTCATTCAGCGTAAACAACATTGCTTTGGTTCATGGCCGTCCAATGATGTTGAACCTGAAAGACATGATCAGACACTTTGTAGATCACCGTCATGAAGTTGTTGTTCGCCGTACCAAATATGATCTTGCTGAAGCAGAAAAACGTGCTCACATATTAGAAGGTTTATTAATTGCTCTCGATCATTTAGATGAAGTAATCAAATTAATTCGTGCTTCAAATACTCCGGATGATGCCCGTACAGGATTAATGGAAAGCTTTGGCTTATCAGATATTCAGGCCCGTGCAATTTTGGATATGACTCTTCGCCGTTTAACCGGACTTGAAAGAGATAAGATCAAAGAAGAATATGCGGAGTTAATGAAAACGATAGATTATTTAAAATCTATACTTTCTGACGAAGGTCTTCGGATGCAAATTATTACCGATGAACTGATTGAGATCAGAGAAAAATATGGTGATGAGCGTCGTACTTCTATTGTACATTCTGCTGAAGATATGACGATGGAAGATTTTATTGTTGATGAAGAAGTTGTTATCACGATTTCTCATGAAGGATATATCAAACGTACTGCTTTAACAGAATATCGCCGTCAGGGAAGAGGTGGTAAAGGTTCTATGGGTTCGCAATCCCGCGACAAGGATTTTATAGAGCACATGCTCATTGCTTCTAATCATAACTACATGCTTTTCTTTACAGAAAGCGGACGTTGTTTCTGGTTAAGAGTATTTGAAATCCCGGAAGGAACACGCACAAGTAAAGGACGTGCGATTCAAAACGTGATCAACATCCCGAAAGAGGAAAATATTAAGGCATACATTAAGGTTGTCAATTTAAAAGATCAGGAATACCTGGAGAACAACTTTATTATTATGTGTACCAAGAAAGGTACCATCAAAAAGACTTCATTAGAGGCATATTCACGTCCGCGTTCTAATGGTATTAATGCCATTAACATTAATGAAGGCGATCAGTTACTTGAAGCATGTATGACCAACGGTCAAAGTGAAATAGTAATGGCATTACGTTCAGGACGTGCAATCAGGTTTAATGAATCCAATGTTCGCCCGATGGGAAGAACAGCAACCGGTGTTCGTGGAGTTACTCTGGCTCATGCAAAAGATGAAGTTGTGGGAATGATCAGTATTAATAATCCAGAAATTACTGTATTGGTAGTTTCAGAGAATGGATACGGAAAGCGTACAGATATTGATGATTATCGTGTAACCAATCGTGGTGGTAAAGGTGTTAAAACAATTAACGTCACTGAAAAAACTGGTGAACTTGTATCCATAAAAGACGTTATTGATACGGATGATTTAATGATCATAAACAAGTCCGGAATTGTTATACGAATTGGAGTTGCAGATTTACGTGTAATGGGTAGAGCAACTCAGGGTGTTAAATTAATTACTTTCAAAGGGCAGGATTCTATTGCATCTGTTGCTAAAATAGAGCATGTTGAAGATTTGGAAGATGATGAAAATAGTGAAGAAGTTGAAGAAGGAGTGGAGTCTGAAAATTTAGATAATACTCCTGATGCTGAAGCTTCGGATGAA
>JBBRCI010000013.1:0-49380 GCA_038204935.1 Sphingobacteriales bacterium
GCTGTACTTTTGAACGCTAAATTTATTAAAGCGCCGGTCGATCTCAGATTGCTGAAGTTCGTAATTGTAGAAATTATTGAACCTTCGGGCTTGTCTTGGTGTTTTACCAATGAGTTCGTAAATCGCTGTTAGGGGAGAAAAAATAAAACTTAGTAAGGGCGGTTTGCCGGAATAATAGCTTCCTTTTTTTCGGTATTGTTTTTTTATCTCGTCCAGTTCCTGCTTTTTGGTTTGCGAAGTAACGGTCACTTCAGACAAGCGGATAATAGGCTGCAGTTTAATAATCAGATCTGTAGAAGATTCAACATCGAAGTAATAATCGGTGTAGCCGTTTTTGCGGATGATCATCGAATCGCCCTTTGAGGCTAAAATAGAAAACTCGCCAAGCGAATTACTTTTCCCCAATAGCTTGTCTGATGTATTGAAAATACCTGCATCTGCTATGCGCAAATAACTTTCTTTATCCATTAGCACGCCTTTTAAATTAATTTGCTGGCCATATCCTGATTTAGTGCCGGCAAAAAACAAGAAGAGCAGGAATAAATATCGCTTTGCGTTAGGCATGTTTTGTTAAAACTGTAAAACTAACAATTGATTGCCATGCGGTTTGCTAAAATATGTTAAATTTTAAAGTCGTATTTAATTCTTTGTGATGAATCAGAGAATAAATCTATTCGGCAATTAATCTTATCTTTGCCCGATGATAAAATCCATGACCGGTTATGGCCTGGCTGTTAATGATTTTGCTCAGGCGAAATATACAGTTGAGATCAAATCATTAAACAGTAAGTTTTTAGACCTTTCCTTAAAATTCCCCAAAGCTTTTTCTGATAAAGAATTTATGTTGCGCAACGAGTGCAGCAAGCAAATTGAACGCGGAAAAGTACATATCAGCATTTCTGTAGAATATGCCGAGTCGACCAGCAAAGCGGCAAGCATTAATCAGAATCTTTTAAAAACCTATTATAAAGCTTTAAAAGCTGTTGCAGACGAGCTTGGCGACAATGCCACAAACCTATTATCGCTTTCATTGAACTTTCCGGATGTAATACAATACGAAGCGGACGGCATAAGTGAGGACGAATGGAAAATGGTTCACAAAACTTTTGAAGAAGCCTTGAAAAATTTCCAGAATTTCCGTGCTGATGAAGGAAATGTGCTGAAAGAAGATCTGGTTTTCCGTATTCAGAATATTTTAGAAGGAATGGCAAAAGTTGCAGAATTGGAGCCAAACCGCATTCCAATGATTCGCGAACGCTTAAATCATTTCCTGGAAGAAAACGTAGGAAAAGAAAATGTGGACCACAACCGTTTTGAGCAGGAGCTGATCTATTATATTGATAAACTAGATATCACAGAAGAAAAAATCCGGCTGAAAAGTCATTGCGATTATTTTATCGAAGCGCTGAAAGATAAGGACGCTAACGGTAAAAAACTTGGTTTCATTTCCCAGGAAATTGGTCGCGAAATAAATACAATGGGTTCTAAAGCCAATGATGCGAAAATGCAACAAACAGTTGTGGGCATGAAAGAAGAACTGGAAAAAATCAAAGAACAATTATTAAACGTTTTGTAAAAATCAGCAGTTTTAGCGTAAGCTTAAACAATTGATTTAGTGTAGCTATTTTATGCAGGAAGGCAAACTCATTATATTTTCTGCTCCGTCCGGAGCCGGTAAAACAACCATTGTACATCATCTATTAGGCAAAATTCCGCAACTTGAATTTTCTATTTCTGCCACCACCCGAGAAAGACGCGGGGATGAAGTGGATGGAAAGGATTATTACTTCATCAGCAAAGAAGAGTTTTTGCATAAAATTGCGAAGAAAGAATTTGTTGAGTTTGAGGAAGTTTATTCGGGCACCTTTTACGGAACGCTGAGGTCAGAAATTGAGCGCATCTGGAGTCATGGCAAGCACGTTATTTTTGATATTGACGTGGAGGGCGGACTGCATTTAAAAAAGAAGTTCGGCGATCAGGCTCTCGCGGTTTTTGTTCAGCCACCCTCTTTAGAAGTTTTAATAGACCGTTTAACGGGTCGCGGCACAGACAGCGAAGAAAAACTGGCCGAACGCATTATCAAAGCCGATAAGGAATTGAAATACGCCGATCGTTTTGATGTGATCCAGAAAAATTATGATCTGCATGTGGCTTGCGCCGAAGCGGAGGAACTGGTTGCTAATTTTTTAAGACGATAGTTTAATTGGCAACACCATTACATGATGATGCATCCGAAAAGTTTGGAGCTTTAATTAACATTCTGCAAACTAAAAACTGTCAATTGAAAACTAATAAGAAAACTTAATGAAAATAGGTCTTTTCTTCGGTTCGTTTAATCCAATCCATACCGGGCATCTAATCATTGCCAATTATATGGCCAATTACACAGATCTGGACCAGGTTTGGCTGGTGGTTTCGCCACATAATCCTCTGAAAGAAAAAGGTGATCTGATAAATATGTATGACCGTTTGGAAATGGCCAAACTGGCGACAGAAAATGCAGAAAATATCCGCGTAAGCGATATTGAATTAAAATTACCGCAACCATCTTATACCATTGACACGCTGGCTTTTTTACACGAAAAATATCCGGAACATTCTTTCAGCCTGATTATGGGAGCGGATAATTTAGTCACCCTGAAAAAGTGGAAGAACTACGAACTGATCCTTCGCGATTATCACATTCACGTGTATCCGCGACCGGGTTCAAAAAATGCGGAGCTGTTGAATCATCCTTCGGTCACCAAAACCGAAACACCGCAAATGGAATTGTCATCCACGTTTATCCGCAAAGCATTTAAAGAAGGGAAAAACGTTCAATTTTTTGTTTCAGATCCGGTTTTAAAATTCATCGAAAGCAAAAATTTGTATAAATAACGTGACAGGTTTTTCGGTTTGAGTTTTTTAGATAAATTCACGCTTCCAAAAAGGAAGACAATTTATGATCAGATTAAGCCTCGCCATTCTCATATTCTCAGCACCAATAATATCAAAAGCACAGGAATCTAAACCTTTAACGGATACTGCCAAATTAAAAGAAGTCGTAATAGTTTCTTCCCGTTTTCCGGAAGAAAAAGAAAATGTAGCGCAAAAAGTGGAGGTCATTTCTGCGAAGCGTTTACAACAAATAAATGCAATTTCTACCGCTGATGTGATGCAGCAAACGCCTGGCGTTATCGTTCAGAAAAGTCAACTGGGTGGCGGAAGTCCGGTTTTACGCGGCTTTGAAGCTAACCGAATTTTATTGGTGATGGATGGCGTTAGGTTGAATAATGCCATTTACCGCGGCGGACATTTACAGAATATCATCACGGTAGATATTAATTCGCTTGAGCGGATCGAAGTGGGTTTCGGTTCTAATTCTGTTTTCTACGGAAGTGATGCATTAGGCGGCGTCATCAATTTTATTAGCAAAAAACCACAGTTAAATACAATTTCTGCTTCGGCGCTTACGCGATATTCTACAGCGGCAAATGAAAAAACAGGCAACTTCAGTTTCAATATCGGAAAAGAAAATTGGGCTGCAAATACATCTGTTACGTACAGTAAAATTGGCGATTTAAGGCAGGGCGCAAATAATTATCAGCTGGGAACGGATAGCTGGAAGAGCAAATATTTTGTAGAACGAATTAACGGCGAAGATGTAGTTCGTTTAAATCCGGATCCGGAAACACAGCTTGAAACCGGATACAATCAAGTAGATGTTTTGCAGAAATTTCTTTATCAGCGAAGTGAAAAAGTAACGCAGATCATTAATTTACAATACTCAAATTCAGGCGATGTTCCGCGATATGATCGTCTGGCGCAATTGCAAAATGATCAGCCCAGATATGCCGAATGGTATTACGGTCCGCAACGAAGGATTTTTACTTCTTACCAGGTTCAGCTGAAAAATTACAGTAACTTTTTTAATGAAGCCAATATCACTTTTGCCTATCAAAATGTGGTAGAAAGCCGTCACGACAGACGCCTGAATAGTAATACCAGAAACAACCGTACTGAAAATGTGGATGTATTTTCTTTAAATGCCGACTTTAGAAAGAGCTTTAAGAAGAACATTTTAGGCTATGGAATGGAAGTTAATTTTAATGATGTTAAATCTTCCGCTTTTAAATCAGACATAGTCACAGGCGAAAAATCTAATTTAGACACCCGTTATCCGGATGGAGGATCTGAGGTTTACACAGCTGCCGCTTTCGTTTCGCATGAATATAAATTGAACGAAAAATGGCAATTTGCAGAAGGCTTAAGATTGAATTATGTAGATCTGAATTCCACTTTTAATGATAAAACATTCTTCCCATTTGCATTTAATACTGTTGAACAGAATAATCTGGCACTCAACGGAAACGCAAATGTTATTTACAAACCGGTTTCTGATCTAAAACTTTCCGCACTTTTTTCAAGCGGTTTCCGTGCGCCAAATGTTGATGATCTTTCTAAAGTTTTTGAAAGTACAGCCGGAAATGTAATTGTGCCCAACCCAAACCTAAAACCTGAATATACTTATAACGCGGAACTGGGACTTGAAAAAACCTTCGCTGATAAAGCGAATTTTAACTTAACCGGATTTTATACCTGGTACCGGAATGCCATTACAACACAGCCATTTTCATTTAACGGACAAAGTCAGATTGTTTATGATGGAGAATTGAGTGATATTACTGCCAATATGAATGCGCAAAAGGCTTATATCTATGGCGCTTCCGCGGATCTTTCTTTAATGGCTGCCCAAAACCTGCAGCTAAAAAGCAATGCCACTTATACATACGCACGCATTACTTCCCTAAATCCCGTACAGCCTTTAGATCACATTCCGCCTTTTATGGGAATCAGCAGTTTAGAATATCAGAAAAATTCATTTCTTGCAGAGTTCTTTGTTCAATATCAATCTAAAAAGAAACTGGAAGACTACAATTTAAATGGCGAAGATAATTTACCACAGGCAACACCTAACGGGATGCCGGCTTGGTACACTCTGAATTTGCGCACCGGCTATGATCTGAATAAAAACATCCGTTTTCAAGTGGCATTAGAAAATATTCTCGACAGAAATTATCGTGTTTTCGCTTCGGGAATTAGTGCGCCGGGAAGGAATTTGATTTTGAGTTTGAGAGGGAATTTTTAGAGGTTAAGGGAAATACCTATATATTTCTTTCCGATGTAAAACTCTTTCAAAAACTAAGATGTCATTTTCAAATCGTACACCAACTCTGAAATTTCCAATTCTTGCTCGATAAAAAAATTGATATCCTTTAATTTTTTCAAAGATTCCGACAGACTCTAAAGTTTCAAAATTTTCAATTTTATCAAAAATAAGTTCTTCAATTTTGAGGCGATCATTAGCTGGAATTTTAGCTAAATCTCTTAGAAATTGTTTATTGATTTTAACTTCCACCTATTCAGATTTATCCAAATTCCGATAAAAATTTTTAGCTTCCTGAACAGTTAAATTTTCTGAGTGATCGTTTTCCTCAATTATTTTTATCAAGGCAAAATCTTCGAGAGTTTGCTCGATCTTTTCAAAGTCTGAAATAGTTATTTGCACTGCAATTTTATTCTGATCTTCATCAACTATATATTTCTTTTTAATAATTTCCATTTCTCTCCTTTTTATACAAATTCGTCATTATTTTAAATAATGGCAATAAATATTTTATTGCTATAAATATTCTCATTTCCCCAACAAGGCTTAACTTTGCGCCGTGAGTAACGAAAAAACCATCCTTAAACTTCAACTGCCGACAGATCCGCAATGGGTAAAAAATGTGGTAGAAAGTAATATCGAAGAAATCCTAACTGATCATGCATTTTGCGAACAGAAAGCCGCAAGTAATGCAATTACTTTGATTGTTCAGAATCCAAATCTATCTGATCTGGTACAGGAAATGGCTTTATTAGTTCAGGAAGAAATGGACCATTTTAAACGTGTTCATGATATAATACTGGAGCGTGGATATACATTAGGTCGCGAACGCAAAGATAATTACGTGAACGAACTGATGCAATTTCTGGTGAAAGGTGGAAGCCGACAGCAGCAACTGGTTGATCGTTTACTTTTTTCGGCCATGATTGAAGCCCGCAGTTGCGAACGTTTTAAGGTGATGTCTGAGCATATCGACGATAAACAGCTTGCCGATTTTTACTATGAATTAATGGTAAGCGAGGCCGGTCATTATACCATTTTCATCAATCTTGCCCGCAAACATGCCGGAAATATTGATGTGGAAAAGCGCTGGAAAGATTTCCTTGCTTACGAAGCTCAGGTGGTAAAGAACTACGGAAAAAAAGAAACTATTCACGGCTAAAATTTACATCAGTTTTTTAAGCCATTTTAACAATCCGTTTTTATTCCCAAAAGGTGGATAGATCATTTTGTTAAAATCTATTTCCGACTGAAAAACAATTGCCCGTTCATGGGAAAAAGTTTTGAAGCCGAAAAAGCCGTGGCAGCTTCCCATTCCGCTGGAATTTACTCCGCCGAAAGGCAAATTGGGATTTGAAATATGAATGAGCACATCATTTACACAAGTTCCTCCGGCAGAAGTATTTTTAATTATCTTATGAGTAGTGGAACTTTTATCAGAAAAAATATACAATGCAAGTGGTTTGTCACGCTTGTTTATAAAGTTGATCGCCTCGTCAATTTCCTCGTAATTAATTAGCGGCAGCACCGGACCAAAAATTTCCTCTTGCATCAAATCACTTTCCGGTTTCACATTACTCATTATTGTAGGTTCAATAGTCAGATCTCTGCCGTCTGTTTTACCACCAACAACCACCGAAGCGCCGTCTTTAACCGCATCTTCAACTAATAAATTTAAGCGCTCAAAATTCTTTTGGTTGATAATTTTGCCATAACTATGCTTATCAATTTTGCCTTCCGTTTTATACATTTCTTCGATAAAACCACTGGCGTATTTTACAAATTCGTCTTCCTGTTCTTTTCTTATAAGGATGTAATCCGGAGCGATACAGGTTTGCCCAGCATTCATAAATTTCCCCCAAACTATTTTCTGAGCGGCACTTTTGAGGTTTGTATCTTCTCCAATAACTACCGGTGATTTTCCTCCAAGTTCCAATGTTACCGAAGTTAGATTTTTAGCTGCCGCGGTCATTACAATTTTCCCGATATTTGTTCCGCCTGTAAAGAAAATATGATCAAATGGTAAATCAAGCAAGGCTTTGCTCACTTCGGCATCTCCTTCAAAACAGGCAATTTCTTCGGCTTCGAAATTTTCAGAGATCATTTTCATGATGACCGAACTGGTTACCGGACTAATCTCCGATGGTTTTAAAATAGCCGTATTTCCGGCAGCAATAGCAGAAATTAACGGGCTCATCAATAACTGGAACGGATAATTCCATGGAGCAATAATTAAGCAGGCTCCCTTGGGCTCGTAATAAATTCGGTTCTTGGTAAATAAGCCAGACATCGTTGCACTAACTTTCTTAGGCTTCATCCAAGAAGAAATATTTTTGATGGCAAAATCCAGTTCCGCGTAAGTGAAATAAACTTCAGAAAACGCCGATTCAAATTCTGATTTTCTCAGATCTTTATGCAAAGCCTCAAAAATCTCCTTTTCATAAGATTCAATAACAGTTTTCAGCTTCTCCAGCTTGTTTTTTCTTTGCGATGAATCTGAACTTCTTAACAGGATGCTTTGCGCTTTTTGCGCATCAAAAACTTCTTTAATTGTATTTTTCAAAATAATGACTGCTTGAAACTGATTTATAATTGAATGTATGAAATAAGTACTGACAAATTCTATGCGCAGAATCTTAAATTTTTCAGAACCGTCTTTTGTATATTGCTATTGAAAGCAAAATTTTATGTCGATAATTATTCTTCTGTCCGGTATCATTCTTCTGCTTCTTCTCATAACTCTTGTAAAACTAAATGCCTACGTATCGCTGATTATTGCCGCTCTCTTTGTCGGCATTGCCAATGGAATGGAACTTCCAAAGATCATTTCTTCCATCACAAATGGCGTTGGTAACACATTAGGCTCATTAATTCTCATTTTAGGATTTGGGGTTATGCTTGGCGGATTATTGACCGAAACCGGAGCAGCACAGAAAATAAGTTCAGGGCTAATTGATTTTTTTGGCGCAAAGCGAGCCAAACTCGCCATGGTGATAACCGGTTTTGCCGTCGGCATCGCTTTGTTTTACAACGCCGGTTTCATCGTTTTAATTCCTCTGGTTTTTTCTGTCGCCGCAGCCACCAAACAACCATTGGTTTATTTATCCATTGCCATGGCAAGCGCATTATCAGTTACGCATGGTTTTTTGCCGCCTCATCCCGGACCAACAGCCATCGCCGTAATTTTTGGTGCTGATATAGGCAAAACACTGATCTATGGAATTATCATTGCTATCCCGGCATTAATTGCGGCCGGAGTTATTTTTCCTGAGTTTTTAAAAAATTTAAAAGCATCTCCGCCAGAAGGAATGTTTAATACAAAACTTCACGATCCAAAAACATTGCCGTCCTTTGCTATCAGTTTATTCACAGCTTTAATTCCGGTTATTTTAATGGGAATTGCCACCCTAAGCGATCTGGCAAATGGACCAAATTCCAGTAACCAAATTCTAAAATTTATTGGTGATCCGGGAATTGCTCTTTTAATTGCGGTTCTAATGGCAATTCTTTTTTTGGGATTATTAAGAGGAATTAAAATCCAGACGCTAATGGATAATACCGCTGCTTCACTAAATGCGATAGCTATTATAATATTGGTTATTGCTGCCGGAGGCGCATTTAAACAAGTATTAATTGACAGTGGAACAGGTAATGCTATTTCAGATTATTTCCAGAACTCAAGTTTATCTCCTTTGTTATTGGGATGGCTAATAGCCACAGTTATTCGTATTTCAATTGGCTCGGCAACCGTAGCTGGCTTAACAGCTGCCGGAATTGCGCAGCCTTTAATCGGAACCATGCATGTAAACCCTGAACTGATGGTTATTTCTATTGGCGCCGGAAGTTTGATGTGTTCGCATGTAAATGATACCGGATTCTGGATGTTTAAGGAATATCTGGGACTGAGTTTGGCAGATACCTTCCGCTCTTGGACGGTGATGGAAACCATTGTCGGCGTAATTGGACTTCTTGGCGTTCTAACTCTAAACCTTTTTGTGTAATGGACTATTACCTCGGCGTTGATATTGGAACGACAGCAGTAAAAGCGCTTGCCTTTTCGCAAAGCGGAGAAGTTCTGGCCATCCAAACTGTAACATACGGAATGCAGCATCCACAACCCGGCTGGAGCGAACAGAATCCGGACGAAATTTTGGAAGGCGTAATTGCAAGCATAAATAAAGTAGTAAGCGAAATGCTTCCTTTAAATCCAGCGCTGGTTTCTTTCAGTGCGGCTATGCACAGTTTACTTTTAACCAATTTATTAGGAAAACCGATAAGTCCTTGTATTATTTGGGCAGATAACCGTTCTGAAGAAATAACAACCAATCTTCGCGAAAGCAAAAAAGGAAACAGTTTTTACCATAAAAGCGGAGTTCCCATTCATTCCACTTCGCCATTGTGCAAACTTTTGTGGCTGAAAGAAAATCAACCCGATATTTTTAATTCCGCAGCTAAATTCATCAGCACTAAAGAATATGTTTTTCACCAGCTTTTCGCTAAAGAATTGGTCGATATCTCAATCGCGGCAGCAAGCGGATTACTAAATATTCAAAATTTGAAATGGGACGAAGATATTTTAGAATATATCGGAATATCTGAGTCAAAATTATCACCCATTGTTAGCACCAAGCATACTTTCAACTTTCAGGTTGAGAATAGCAAATTGTTAATACCTCTTCTAACTCCAATTATTATTGGTGCCAGTGATGGTGCTTTGGCAAATTTTAGTTCAGCTTCTGCAGAAAGCAATAATCTGGTGGTAAGTATGGGAACAAGCGGAGCAGTCAGATTGAGCAGCAGGAATATTTCAACTGACCAGAATATGCGTACATTTTGCTATCCAATAAAAGAGGATGAATACATTATTGGCGGGGCAACCAATAACGGGGCGGTGGTGATGCAATGGTTAAAAGATTCGATTCTCAGAACAGAAGATACATTTGAAAATTTATTCAGCCATGCTGAATCTGTTTCCGCGGGAAGCGAAGGACTTATATTTCTGCCCTATATTTTAGGAGAACGGGCGCCGATTTATAATTCTAATGCGAAAGGTGTTTTTTTCGGTCTGAATATTCAGCATCGGCAAGCGCATCTAATCCGGGCAGCAATGGAAGGAATAACATTTTGCCTTTTCAGTATTGGCAAATTGCTGATGGAAAACACATCAATTAAAGGCATTTACGCTTCCGGCGGTTTTGCTAAAAGTTCGGTTTGGCTGCAAATGCTTACAGACGTTTTTAACCTGAATGTATTTGTTGCAGAAACGGTTGAAAGCTCCGCTTTAGGCGCCGTCAAGCTTGCCTGCGAATCTTTGGAATTACCTTTTACAATCAGCCAGGATTTTGAAAACATTTACAAACCAAATGAAACCAATCACTTGATTTACAAAAAATCCTTCCAAAAATTTGAAAGGATTTATGAGGCATTAAAAGATGAAATGAACTGATCTTTAAAACTTATAATTCATGTTCGGGTGTTTCTTGTTAAAATCTGTTGCTTGCTGATAAACTTCGGCAACCTGTAATAATTTTCCTTCGCCAAATAATTGTCCCGTAAATGTAATACTTGTTGGTCGGCCTTCTTTGTTAAATCCGTTTGGCAAAACAACACATGGATGCCCGCTTAAATTGGTTGCCCTTAAATTCTGACTGAATGACGGCGCAATATACAAATCCACATTTTTCATCAGTTTCTGAAACTCATTAATTAATAAAGTACGGGCACGGTTTGCCTGAATATATTCTACAGCGGGTATAAACCTTGCAGATCGGAAAGCATTTGGCCATGCATTCCTATCCTGTTTCACTAAAAGATCGTCACGGTTATTCAATGTTAATTCATCAAAAGCAGCCGCAGCTTCCGCAGATAAGACGATAGTCATATCGCCGTAAGGCAAATCCGGAATTTCCATGGGAATTAATTCCACTCCCAATTCTTTTAATTTTACAAGGCTTAAACTATCGTTTTTGTAGTTTCCGGATTTATCCTCAAAGTCAGATTTTATATAACCGATGCGCATGCCTTTTAAAGATTTTTTTGGGGAAGCATAATTGAACGGCGCTTTGATCACGCTTACATCCTTGTTATCTTCTCCTTCTATGGCATTAAAAACGATGGCGCAATCTTCCACATCACGCGTGATTGGCCCCAATTTATCCATGCTCCAGCTTAAAGCCATTGCACCGTATTTGCTTACGCGACCAAAAGTTGGGCGTAAACCCGTTGTTCCGCATTCGGTAGAAGGTGAAACAATTGAACCTAAAGTTTCAGAACCGATGGCAAAAGGTAAACATCCGGCGGCAACCGCAGAAGCAGAACCGGCAGAAGATCCGCTGGAGCCACGCGTAATATCCCATGGATTTTTGGTTTTGCCACCGAACCAAACGTCTCCCATGGCCAATTCTCCTAAGGTTGTTTTGCAAACCAAAATGGCACCAGCATTTTCCAAACGTGTAATTACGGTTGCATCTACATTAAATTCCTGATCGCGATAAGCAACTGAACCCCATGTAGTTTTATATCCTTTTACAGCTAGTAAATCCTTTGCGCCAAACGGAATCCCATGTAATGTTCCGCGATATTTGCCGGCTTTGATTTCCTCATCAGCTTTTGCCGCCTGTTTCATGGCCCTATCTTCAGTCAGAGTAACCACATTCAATAATACAGGATCATACTTTTTTAAACGATCAATAAAAAATCGCGTAAGCTCTACAGAACTTATTTTTTTTGTTTTTATTAATGATGCCAGCTCAGAAATACTATAAAAAGCAAGTTCATCGTGATTAACGGGCAGAACTGCAGAAACTTCGTCGGTTTTAAAATAATTTGCCTTATCAGGAAATTCATAGCCAGCCGGAACAGGATTGAAATTTAATGCAGGAGCAACATTATTGGGAATTTTTAATTTCCGCAAAGCGATATAGCTGTCTCGCTGTTCGTTCAAATCTTTCAGCATGCTATCTGCTTCGGCATCTGTAAAATCGAGTCCCATGATTTTTTCGGCTTGTTTAACTATCGCAACCGATATTTTATCTTCAATGGACCGATCTGTTACAAATGCTCCCAGAAGGAAGCTGAATAATAATGCAGTAAAGCTTAAAATACTAATGGTAAAAATTTTGCGCATGGCTGGAGATTTTAAAAACTTAAATTAATTAATATTTCCGAACTAAAATATTTCAATTTATATTTGTTAACCATTTGGTTAAATTATATGGTTAATAAGGACCAGAGTACCGAGCAAAAAATTCTTCAGGCTGCACGCAAAGTTTTTATCTCTAAAGGGATGTCTGGAGCCCGAATGCAGGATATTGCCAACGAAGCAGACATCAACAAAGCGTTGTTGCATTATTATTTCAGAAGCAAGGAGAAGCTTTTTGAAACTGTTTTTAAAGAAATATCGGGTAATTTATTTCCAAGGATTAATTCAATTTTTGAAGCTAATATTCCTCTTTTTGAGAAAATAGAACAGTTTTGCGAAGCCTATATTGAAAAGCTGATTGAAAATCCGTTCATTCCCTTATTTGTATTGAACGAAATGAATAGGAATCCAGAAGTTTTTGCTGAGAAAATTTTGGGAGGGAAATTACCCAATTTAAAAATTGTCTTAACACAGATCCAAGAAAATATAAATCAGGGAATTATCAAATCAATAAAACCCGAGCACCTGTTCATGAACATGATCTCGATGTGTATTTTCCCTTTTGTGTCGAAGCCGATGTATGTTGCAGTTTCCGGCGCTAAGGATGCTGATTTCCTGAAATTGATGAAGGAACGAAAAACAGAAATACCCAAATTTATAATCGATTCAATAAAAAAATGATTTAACGCCTGCGGACAGATATTTTAATTATGAATACAAAACCAATTTATGCGCTGCTATTTTTGATTTGCAGTTTTTATAGCTGCGGACCAAAAGCTGATCAATTTGATGCAACTGGAACTTTTGAAGCCGATGAAATAATTGTCTCTTCGGAAATTGCGGGCAAAATTCTTTCTTTTTCTGTTGAAGAAGGACAGACTTTGGAGAAAGGCGCCGTTGTAGGAACCATAGATGCCGAAAATATTGAGCTTCAGAAAGAACAGGTTCAATCGAGCATTAATGCGTTGCAGGATAAAACCATGAACGTTCAGCCACAAATTAATTTATTAAATGATCAGTTGCGTGTTCAGCAATCGCAATTAAAAACATTGGAAAGAGAGAGACAACGGACCGAAAATTTGCTTAAAGCAGATGTTGCAACCGGCAAACAGTTGGACGATATAAATTCTCAGATTGATGCACTAAAATTGCAGATGAATGTTACCCGTCAGCAGATTAGTGTTCAGAAAAATACCATCAGCACACAAAACAGAAGTATTCTCAGTGAAAGCAAACCTTTGCAAAAACGGGTGGAGCAATTAAAAGATCAGCTTGATAAAGCAAATATTACCAATCCGGTAAAGGGAACAGTGATTTCTAAATATGCAGAGGAAGGGGAAATCACTTCGTCCGGAAAAGCACTTTATAAAATGGCCGATCTGTCAACTTTAAACCTGCAGGCTTACATCACTGGCGATCAGCTTTCTCAAGTCAAATTAAATCAGCAGGTTACGGTTTTGGTGGATTCTGCTGATAAATATAAAGAGATGCCCGGAACGATTATCTGGATTTCTGACCAGGCAGAATTTACTCCAAAAACCATTCAGACCAAAGATGAACGTGCAAATCTGGTTTATGCGGTCAAGATCAGGGTTAAAAATGATGGTTATCTCAAACTGGGGATGTACGGTGAAGTGATGCTTGATAAAAAGTAAAATGGATTCGATTATTGCTGAGAATATCGTTAAGAATTACGGTTCCAAAAAAGAACTGGTGACCGCTTTGAAAGGAATTTCGCTCAGCGTTAAAAAAGGAGAATTATTTGGAATTATCGGTCCGGACGGTGCCGGCAAAACTTCATTGTTCCGGATTTTAACAACCCTGCTTTTGGCTGATGAAGGCTCCGCATCTGTAAATGGATTTGATGTTGTGGAAGATTTTAAATCAATCAGAAGTTGTGTAGGATATATGCCCGGTAGGTTTTCCCTTTATCAGGATCTCACTGTTGCTGAAAACCTTTCCTTTTTTGCCACCATATTTAACACCAGCATTGAAGAAAATTATGAACTTGTAAAAGATATTTATTCGCAACTGGAACCATTTAAAGATCGGAAAGCGGGCGCTTTATCAGGCGGAATGAAACAGAAACTTGCACTTTGCTGTGCACTGATTCACCGTCCCGAAGTTTTGTTTCTGGATGAACCCACAACCGGCGTTGATGCGGTGTCCCGTAAGGAATTTTGGGACATGCTGAAAGATCTGAAAAAACAGGGAATTACCATTTTGGTTTCCACACCTTACATGGATGAGGCAAGTTTATGCGATCGGGTTGCATTGATGCAGGACGGAAAAATATTAAGCATAAATACGCCTGAAGGCATTATAGATAGTTTTGAAAAACCTTTGTATGCAGCTCGTTCTGATAATATGTTTAAACTTTTGGAAGAGCTAAAAGCTCTTGATTCAGTGGAAAACTGCTATCCCTTCGGCGAATTTCATCATGTGATTTTCAAAGCAGATCCCACACAAAAAGAGCTTCAGGAGTTGAAAAAAACGATGGATAATCAATTAGAAATAAATCCGGTTAAACCGGATATTGAAGATTGCTTTATAGAACTCATGAGAAATAATGGAAGCAGAAAAAGCAATTAGCGTACAAAACCTGAGCAAAAGTTTCGGCAGCTTTAAAGCTGTTGATTCGATTTCTTTCGATGTGAAAAAAGGTGAGATCTTTGGATTTTTAGGTGCCAACGGTGCGGGAAAAACCACGGCGATGCGTATGCTTTGTGGTTTATCATTACCTACTTCCGGAACGGCCACCGTTGCCGGATTTGATGTTTATAAAGAAACCGAAAAGATCAAACGAAATATCGGCTATATGAGTCAGAAATTTTCATTGTATGAAGATCTGACGGTAAAAGAAAATATTCGTTTTTACGGAGGAATTTATGGCAAAAGCGATGAATTTATTAAACAGAAAAGTGAAAGTCTTATCTCAAAACTTCATCTGGAAAATGAGGCAAATAAGCTGGTAAAATCATTACCGCTTGGCTGGAAACAGAAACTGGCCTTCTCTGTAGCCATTTTCCACGAACCTGAAATTGTGTTTTTAGATGAGCCAACCGGCGGAGTTGATCCCGTTACGCGGCGTGAGTTCTGGCAAATGATCTATGAAGCAGCGCAAAGCGGTATTACTATTTTCATCACAACGCATTATATGGATGAAGCCGAATATTGCAACCGGGTTTCTATAATGGTCGATGGAAAAATTGAAGCACTTGACACACCAAAACAGATGAAGGAAAATCTATCGGCTAAATCTATGGATGAAGTATTTTTAAAACTGGCGAGAAAAGCCGAGCGGGCAGAATAATTAAAATGGAAAAGATTTCAAAAACTTCTTCAATGGTTAAAAGCCATCAAAACTCCGGGGCGGCTTTCTGGGCTTTTATTAAGAAAGAGTTTTTCCATATCTGGCGAGATCCACAAACGCTTTTTATCCTTCTGGGAATGCCCGTTGTTCAGATCATCATTTTCGGTTTTGCATTAACCAATGAGGTAAAGAATTCAAAAATTGCTATTCTGGATAAATCAAAAGATATTTTGACTACATCTATTATTTCAGAAATATCGGCCAGCAAGTATTTCGATATTCAGAATAATCTGAAATCGGAGAAGGAAATAGAATCAACCTTTAAAAAAGGAATTGTGAGAATGATCGTGGTATTTCCGCCTAATTTTAATACCGATCTTCAACATTCTAATTCAGCAAAAATCCAGTTGATTACGGATGCTTCAGATCCTAATCTGGCAAACACCTTAAGCAATTTTGCATCATCAATAATTCTCGATCATCAGAATCGTGTTAACGAAACTCAAAAAATTCCATACGCCATTCACACTGATATGCGAATGCTTTACAACCCGCAACTAAAAGGCGCTTACAGCTTTGTGCCCGGCGTTATGGCAATGGTTTTAATGCTGGTTTGTAGCATGATGACGGCTATAACAATTGTCCGCGAGAAAGAAAAAGGAACAATGGAAATTTTACTCGTTTCGCCCTTGCAACCATTATTGATGGTTTTTGCCAAGGCTGTGCCGTACATCGCACTTTCGGCAGTAAACATTGCCAGCATTTTATTGCTCAGCGTTTTTGTTTTGGGCGTTCCAATAAACGGAAGTTTGACTTTGCTTGTCAGCGAAAGCATGTTGTTTACATTAACCTCGCTTTCATTGGGATTATTGATTTCATCGGTTACAGAAACGCAGCAAACGGCCATGTTTATTTCCTTAATGGGGATGCTTTTACCAACTGTGATGCTAAGTGGTTTTATGTTCCCGGTAGAAAATATGCCATTGCCTTTGCAGCTTTTTTCCAATATTGTTCCGGCAAAATGGTATTACATCATTGTAAAATCTGTGATGATAAAAGGTCTTGGTTTCACCTTTATCTGGAAAGAGACTTTAATCCTGATTGGAATGACGATATTTCTACTGGGAATGAGTGTTAAGAAATTTAAAATCCGACTGGCATGAGAACCTTAAAATTTTTACTCCAGAAAGAGTTCAGGCAAATATTCCGGGATCCGGCAATACTCCGTATCATTTTTATGATGCCTTTGGTGCAATTGATGGTATTACCCTGGGCGGCAGACTATGAGATGAAAAACATCCGCTTGAGCATTGCCGATCATGACCATTCCACATATTCACGCCAGTTAATTTCTAAAATTACCTCTTCCGGATATTTTTTGTTGAGTGATTACAGCAATTCGTTTCAAAAAGCATTGCTGCAGGTCGAAGCAGATAAGGCAGATCTGATTCTGGAAATTCCGAAATCGTTTGAAAAAAACCTGGTCAAAGAAAATGAGACCAATTTATTTGTCGCATTAAATGCTATAAACGGCGTTAAAGCGCAATTAGGCGGCGCTTATCTCAACACAATCATCCGCGATTACAATCAGGATGTTCGGTTAAAATGGATACAGCAGCCAAAATTTAATCAGCAACCTGTTTTGCAGATCACAACGCTGAACCGGTTTAACCCATTTATGAATTATAAATATTTTATGGTTCCAGGAATTCTGGTTATTCTGATCACCATGGTTGGTTCTTTTTTAACTTCTCTTAATATTGTAAAGGAAAAAGAAATTGGAACTATTGAGCAAATCAATGTTACTCCCATAAAAAAACATCATTTTATCTTAGGAAAATTGATTCCTTTCTGGATTTTGGGATTGGTAGTTCTGAGCCTTGGTTTAATCCTTGAATTTGTGGTTTACGGTATAATTCCACGAGGCAGCTTTCTGGTTATTTATTGCTTTGCAGCCGTTTATCTGCTGGCTGTTTTAGGTCTCGGATTATTGGTTTCTACTTTCACGTCCAATCAGCAGCAAGCCATGCTGATCTCTTTTTTCCTAATGATGATTTTCATTTTATTGGGAGGTTTATATACTTCAATAGACAGTATGCCGGTTTGGGCGCAGTGGATCACCAAGTTAAATCCAGTTTCTTATTTTATTCAGGTTATGCGCATGGTAGTTTTAAAAGGAAGCGGTTTTGCCGATGTAGCCCAGCATTTTGTAATTATGTTTGGATTTGCCGTGGTGCTGAATGGTTGGGCAATTTTAAATTATCATAAACGGAATTAAGTATAATCCAAATTGTACCACACTTTGAAGGTTTGGGAAAATTGAGATAGAATTGCTAACCCTGAAAAGAGTCCCACACTTCAACAGTGTGGGACACTTGATTAACCATCAATTAATTACAAAAGATTATACTTTTATATAATTTAAAATGTCCAACACATAATGGATCGAAACAATTGAAATAAGAATTCTAAAACACAGGAAAAGTGTCCCACACTTCAAAAGTGTGGGACACTTGATTAAACCCGGATATTAAACTATTACCCAAGAATTTAATCAAAGAGTTATATTCCCAGATATATGCAGATTCTGTCATATTTTTAAATTGAGTCTATCTAACATAATTTCACGTACATTTTATAGTTTAACATCAAATCAAAAACACAGAAAATAATATGAATTATAAGTTCCTTCTTTTTCTTCTTTTAAGTTTATTCGGATATTCAGCATTTGCTCAAAAAACTAAAACAGATGTTGTTGTTTACGGATCTGGAAGCGGAGCAATTTCAGCAGCCATTCAGGCGGCCAGATCCGGAGTAAAAACTATCCTGATAAATCCGGATGCACAGCTTAAAACTAACTTTAGCGATAATGAGCTACAATTCCTAAGCCGGATCCAAAACCATTATAAATCCAATTTAAAAGCTAAACCATTAAAAAAAGATTCTTTAGCTAAAGCGGATACATCAAAAATTAAAGTTGAGCCAATGCCCGAGCTTAATGTCGAAAAATTGATGGACACGATCCGGAATCTTACTGTTTTAAACAATTCAACTTTCCAGAAAATTGAAAAAAACGGAAAAGGCTGGGAAATTAAAATGGTTGATGGAAGCACCTTGAAATTTGATGTTTTGGTTGACGGAAGTTCTGATTTTAAAGCTGCACAATTACTAAAAGTAAATCCGGAGAAAACCATTATTCCGTTTGAGCCTGGAGAAAAGAATGCGTATTTGAATAATGTTTTCCGAACCAGTATTGGTTACGGTTATAAAGTAGTTTCAGAAATTAAGCAATCTGCTTTTTTGGTGCCCATCGGCAGTTTGTTACCACAGGAAATAGAAAACTTTATTATCATCCCGCAAGGAGATAATAACCTGAAGGCAGAAAGTATGACCGTTGGACAAGCTGCCGGCGCAACTGCCGCATATTGCTCTTTCTTTAAAACCACTACCAAAAATTTAAATATCCGCGTTATCCAAGGTGAATTGTTGGGCTATGATAGTCGTTTGGTTCCGTTTTCCGATATTGATTTCAACGATAGAGATGCCATGGCCTTTCAACATATTGGCTTATCAGGATTAATAAAATTAAATTCAGATTCTAACGGGAAATTCAATTTTGACACCTTGGGAAAAGTTTCAACGGAGGAACTAAAACTACCCATGAAAGATCTTTATTCCCGCAGTCAGATTTGGTTTGCAGATAACAAAACGGACTCCTTAAAAATTAAGGATGTAATTAATCTGTTTATGTACAGCGTAGCCCGTGGCGAAGAACTTAGAAAAGAAATCGAAAATGGCTGGAAAGAAAGTTTTGCCTTCAATACCAAATATGACCCGGAACGTGCAATTAGCAGACGCGAATTTGCCGTACTTTCTGAAGTCTATTTACAGCCTTTTAATGTTCGGGTAGATCTGAACGGGAAACTTATCAATTAATTCAATAATCCTCCATTACAAAAGCTTGCAGGTTTTATACTTGCAGGCTTTTTTATGGCTTTAAAATCTTCAATGAACTTATTTTACGCATCCGGTAAGAATTAATTGCCGTTTCGCCCAGTCGGTTTATCAATTTATAATTCACAACAGCACCAACTGCAGCTCCAATTACTGGAATTAATTGAGCCATTTTTGCGATATCTAAATAATCCCTGTATTCCTGCTGAAAATTCCGCCAGTCAAAATCATTTATATCGTCCGGTAAAGAATTTACCAATTCATTCCAGTTGGCTACTTTTTTATAAACCTCATTTCTGCCCTGCTGACTGGAAAATGCCAGCTGAAAAATGTGAAGAATATACAAACGTTCTTTATAATCTTTTACATCGTAGCCGTAAAGTGCAGCTATCTCAAACAGCAGTTTCATTTTTATACCTATCAATAATGGGAAATCGGCAAAGCCCATTAAAATTCCACCGGCACCGGTTATTGCGCCTTCGGCTGAAGCCGTTTTTCTGTAAAATTCTATGCGTTCTTTCACATAAGCTTCACGTAAGAAAAGTGAGGCATTTTCTGTTGGTTTTTTAGTAACGTATTTTGCTCCGAACAAAACCGCTTCAACCATTTTGCGAATGGTTGCTGTTATAATATTGTGAATTTTATCAGGAATAAAACTGTTAATCTTCGTCTGCATTTTCCTTGCTATGTGATTTACAAGAGAAGGTTTTTTCTGCATTCTTAACTGCCAGATTGCGAGTTCATGAAAAGCTATTTCTTCGTAGTCCGTCATAATTAAAATTTGTTTTCTGTAAGCTAAGATTTTAAAATAGAGTAATAATGTTCGTCTAATATTCGGCCATTTTTCAGAATACTTTTTTGGTGAATTGCTTCTTTTTTAAAACCTGCTTTTTCCAGGACTCGCATACTTGCCGGGTTAGTTTCAAAAACTCCCGCATACAAACGGCTAAATTCAAACTTTTCAAAAACATACAGAACCATCGTTTCAATCGCTTCAGTCATAATGCCTTCTCCCCAAAATTCTTCACCTAGCCAATACCCAATTTCGGCATTAATTTTATAAATATCTTTATCAGGAATGATTCCGATTCCGCCAACAACCAGATCATCTACAGATATAGCCAGATTATGCGGATTGATAAGTTGATGATGTGCGGATATCCAATTCACAGCATCGCTACGTAGATAAGGATGAGGAAATGAATCTCTCACATTATTCCAGACATTTATATTATTCGCATGATATTGAAGGGAATTTTCATCGCCAAATTGAAAACCTCTTAACACACTTTTAGAAAGTCTGATCATATACTATTTACAATTGCAGACTGAAGAATTTCCTTTTCGAGCGATAGGTCAAATAAGTTTCGGGCTATTTTTACAAATTTGACAGGAATTTAAAACTCCTAATGAATAATTGAAGCATCAACATTAAACCGTTATATTTATGTTAAAGATTCTCAGACTGGTAATCTTTTAAAATTATCATCATGGAAATAAATTATGTTTTAGTTGGAGTAAGCGTAATTTTTGGATTGTGGCTGGTCATTTTTCTTATCCGCAGAAATCAGCGTGACAAGAGGGAATATGAAAAGCAAAAAATGTTTTCAGAATTAGATCCTGAAAAACACGTAAACGAAGAAAAGAAAATTTAGGTTTATATCCGCAGCAGCGAAGGATTAATTTTTAAACAAAAAAAGCCCCGAACGGAGCTTTTTTGGAATCATTAAAATTTTTAATTGCCACCTAAAATTATCGGAGCTCCTTTTGAATTTCCCATAATTATAACTTTCGCATTAGCTGATTTAGCAATTTCCTTTTGCGCAAGAATAGATTCATACTGCAATTGCTTATCGCTTAAACCGGTTGATAAAATTTTCTGGTAATCTGCAATACCCTGAGCTTCCACACGCTTACGTTCTGCTTCCTGACGCTCTTTCTGAAGAACAAAAGTCATTTTCTGCGCATCCTGTTCGGCGTTAATTTTAGACTCAATAGTAGTTTTTACAGAGGCTGGTAAAGTAATATTTCTTACCAGCAACTGCTCAAGCTCCAAACCTCTTTTGATAAAACTTTTATTGATGGTTTTAAAAATTTTATCCTGAAATTCATCGCGTTTGCTTGAAAATAATGCAACAGCATCATAAGAAACTGCATTGTCACGAATGGCAGTTCTGGCAATTGGCCTTACAATTTTATCCAGATAATCTGTTCCAATTTCTTTCAAAATTATTGGTGCTTCTGAGGCTTTAACTCTAAAAAGAACGGAAAGGTCTATGACTACTTCCAAACCGTCTGCAGATAGAACGCGTATCGCATCATCGCCGGATTTCATACCTTCATCATTGATACCAGACATAGTATAATTTTGAGTTTTAACATCAAAAGTGGTTACTTCTGCAATTGGATTAATGATATTTAAACCACTGTACAACACATCCTTATCCACTTTTCCGAAAATAGTTTTAACACCAACCTGACCGGCATCAATTACTTTAAACATAGAAGTAACGGCGCCTAGTACAATCACTAAAAATCCGGCAATACGAATAATGTTTCCAAACCTGGAAGCTTCCGTGTTTTGGCTGGATAGGAAAATACCGACGACAACAATTAAAATACCTAGTATAATTAGAAACATAGTTTTGGGGTTAGTTTATAAAATAATATAGCCGGATATATTCCGGCTATACGTATAATATTCGAATCTAAGGAAATTTCAGGGATTCTTTGTCATTTTTCGTACGCTTTTAACTATACGCACTTTCCAAAAAATGAACATGGCCAATGCCACAATAGAAGCGGCACCATAAACATAATACTGGTGATTAAAAGACCAGAAAAGGCTCAAAACCAATGTGAATATGGCAATGTTTAAAAATATATTGATGAGGATTTTAAGTATCATATTAATAAACTTTCATAGCCGGATCAAATTCTGCAGCCCAGGCCAAAATACCACCTTTTAAATTATATAAATTATCCAGCCCGAATTGCTTTTCTAATTGCATAATGGCCGCAGTACTGCGAGAACCACTTCTGCACTGCATAATAACAGGTTTATTTTTTGCGAGTTTATTGGCTTCAATTAAAATTCCGGCTAATGGGATATTTTCACCATTAAGGTTAGACATTTCATATTCAAATTCTTCACGAACATCAATTAACTGGTAATCTTCTCCGTTTTCAATTTTTTGTTTTAATTCTTGTACGCTTATTTCTTTCATGTTTTTTCAAAACTGATTTTTCAAAGGTACCCTTTTTAGCGGAGATGCTTAAATTACAGCAGCCAAATCCTTTTTTTTAACTTATTGTGCCAGCTATAGATTTGAGGCTTTATATTTGCTCACCGCTGTAACATGTTGTTAAGCTAATCGTTTAACTCTTAATTATTTGCGGATTTTTTAGTCATAATGAAAAAAATAACTGATTTCTTCTGGTTTTGTTCCGGAGCACACGTTGGAACGCTTAAAAACTACCCCACCGAACACAACAAATTTGTAGGCATTGGAGCCACCATATTTTTCACCGCCTTGTTTGCCGCTTTATCTGGTGGTTACGCCATGTATTTTGTCTTTTCAGGAAGTCCGGCAGCAGTTCTCTTTGCGGTTTTCTTCGGAATAATCTGGGGACTAGCGATTTTTAATATGGACCGTTATATCGTTTCCAGCATCAGCAAAAGCGGAACTACTAACCAGCAAATTATGCAGGCAACGCCACGTATTTTACTGGCAATTATGATTGGTTTGGTAATTTCCCGTCCGCTGGAATTAAAAATATTTGATAAAGAGATTCGTCAGAAATTAAAAACCAGTTACCTGAACGGGCAGCGTTCTAAAATAGACACCTTAAATAAAACCTTTAGCAATAAATACAATTCTGAGCTTAACAAAACAGCAGATTTAAAAGCAGAAAAAGATTCTCTGGAAAAAGATATTAAGCGGTCCCGCTATATTCTTAATCAGGAAGTTTTTGGGGATAAAACCAATCAAACTTCCGGTATAACCGGATACGGAACTTATGCTAAACAGAAAGAATCTTTGGTAGTTCAAAAGGAACAACGACTGGAAGCATTGCGTGCCGAGCTTGGCAATATGGACAAATTCTTTGAACGAAGAAAAGATATGGACGGTCTGTCAGATCAGCGTATGTTCAGTGGTTACCAGCTGGACAGTCTTTCTAACGTGGCAGGTTTTGCCGACAGAAACTGGGCATTAGGTCAGTTAACATTCCGCGAAGACGGAAAACGAGATCTGGACAACTATTTAGCCATTACATTTATTGGTTTCTTATTTATCCTTTTTGAATGTCTACCGGTATTTGTGAAATTAATGAGCAATAAAGGTCCGTATGATTTTGCATTACAAAATACCGAAGAATCTCACATACATGGATCTTTTAAAGGCAAAGACTATGATATAGCTGTTGCAGATGGAATTCAGGAAACAAAGGTGGATACTGAAATTGAAAAACAAAAAGAAATAATCCGCAAAACCTCTGTTAGAGATTTAAGCGCAATAGACTGGGAAGCATAGTAAAAGGTCACAATTCCAACACAAATTCTTACTTTCATCTATTATAATTTATTTTCAACCAGATTATTAAATTTTAGATGAAACAAATAACTCTTCTGACTGCCATTCTATTGTGCAGTTTTTCCTTTTCTGCTTTTGCAAAAGATCCCGTAAAATACCAAATCTCATTTCCCAACGCCATCCATCACGAGGCAAATGTTATGATGAGTCTTGAGGATGTCCCCCAAGGAAAATTAACGGTTCGAATGAGCCGTTCATCTCCAGGAAGGTATGCCACTCATGAATTTGGAAAGAATGTTTATAACGTAAAGGCGACTGATAAAAACGGCAAATCTTTAGCAATAAACCAGGTTGAAGGCGATGTTTTTGAAATTCCGGACCACAGCGATGATGTAAATATTACCTATACCATTTTTGGTAACTGGGTTGACGGAACCTATCTGGGCATAGATGAAACTCATGCGCACATGAACATGCCTGCAACTTTTATGTGGGCTAAAGGATTTGAGGAAAATCCGATAGAAATAAAATTTAATGATCTGGAGAAATACAACTGGAAAGTAGCTACCCAGTTAAAGCCCGGCAAAAATTCAAATGAATTTACCGCGGCCAATCTTCAGTATTTTATGGACAGTCCAACGGAGCTTTCGGATTTCAAAGCAAGTTCATGGACTGATGTTAACACCGATAAAAATAAACAAACTTTAACGGTTATTGCACATACTCCTGATGATCAATCTGTAGTTGATAATTATGCTAAAATGGTTCAGAGAATGGTTAAAGAAGCCAAAACCGTGTATGGCGAGCTAGCTACTTATGATTTTGGCAACTATAAATTTTTACAGGATGTAAATAAGGAAAATGCCGGAGACGGAATGGAACACAGAAATTCAACCGTTATAGTTGAACGTACCGATCAGATTGCCAGCAATGAAAAAGATTTGCTGGGAACTTTTTCTCACGAGTTTTTTCACTCCTGGAACGTGGAACGCATTCGCCCTAAAACCTTAGAACCGTTTAATTTTGAGCACAGCAATATGAGCAATGAACTTTGGTTTGCCGAAGGTTTTACTCAATATTATGGAGAATTAATTTTAAAACGGGCAGGCTACCGCGATCTGGATACCTATAGCGGAACGATTCGTAATTTACTTAATTCTGTTTTAAATGCACCCGGAGCTAATGCCTACCCTGCAACACAAATGAGCCGGCAAGCAGTATTTGCTGATGCCGGAGTAGCGGTTGATGAGACCAATTCTGCCAATATTTTCACCTCCTATTATACGTATGGAGCAACCATTGCACTTGCTTTAGATCTGCGCCTGCGGTCTGAATTTAAACTTACGCTTGATGATTATATGCGTGCCGTTTGGAAAACATATGGCAAAACAGAAATACCTTACACAGTTTCAGACCTGCAGAATGTATTGGGCAAATTGACAAATAACGCTTTCGCGGAAGACTTTTTCAATCGCTATGTAAATGGTATAGAGAAAAATGATTACGAGAAACTGTTAGCAAAAGCAGGTTTGGTTCTAAGTCATCCTAAAGACGATCAGGCTTCATTGGGTTACGTCCGACTAATTTCGGTAAACGGGAAATTAAAAGTAGGTATGAATACCTTAAAAGGAAGCGCAGCCTATGAATCTGGTTTGGATGCGGGCGATTATCTGTTAAAAGTTGGCGATGTAGAATTAAAAACATCTGCTGATCTGGAAACTGCCTTAGAAAAATACAAACCCGGTCAGGAAGTTGAACTGACTTTTGAGCACCGCAAAATAGTTAAAACAGCTAAGGTTAAATTGCAGGCTAATAATTCTATTGATGTTGTACCTATAGAAAAAAATGGCGGCAAATTAAGCGCTGAACAAATGAAATTTCGCGATAGCTGGTTATCCACGCAAGTGAAAGAAAAATAAGATTTTGGAGTAACAAAATTTTATAAACTAAATCTGAATTCTGTAATAAATCTCTAAAAACAAACTCAATGAGAAGAATATTTTCCGGCTTGGTAGCCCTTACATTTCTAGCATCATGCGCCGTTCAAACTCCTAACAAACTGGTAAAACAGGATGATGTGGAACGAATAATTAAAACATTGTCTGCAGATGATATGCAAGGTAGGGCAACCTTTAGTCCCGGTATTGAAAAAGCTGCAAAGTTTATTGAGAACGAATTTAAGGAAATCGGACTTCAGCCTTTGGCTGGAAAAGATAATTTCCGCCAGTCGTTTTCTATTACCCGTATTACGCCCGATAGAACAGAAATCACATTAAATTCTCAATCGGTTCCGGCTTCATCTGTTATTATTTTATCAGATAAACCAACGCTTAATATTGCTGATACCAGTAATTTAGAGGTTATTAAAATTGGCAAAGACGATAGTTTTTTTGATCAGTACAGAAAAATTACAAGTTCAGAAAAGCCAACTCTGGTGTTGGTTGATCAATTTCATGCAGCATCTTTCAAGCGTTTAAAAGATTACAATATGCATGGTCGTGTTGTTCAGAAATTGAATGAGAAAACCGAGATCATTTTTGTTTTGGGAGCAACTGATGTTAATTCCTTCAGTTTAAATTTCAGCAACAAAATGGAAGATCTTTCTTTAGCAAATGTTGTCGGCATGCTTCCCGGAAAATCTAAAGAAAAAGAACTGGTAGTTTTCTCCGGTCATTATGATCATTTAGGAATGATAAAACCGGTTGATGGCGATTCAATTGCAAACGGTGCGGATGATGATGCTTCGGGAGTTACAGCGATGATCTCGCTGGCTCGTTACTACAAAAAACTAAACAACAATGAGCGCACCTTAATTTTTGTGGCTTTTACAGCCGAAGAAATTGGCGGTTATGGTTCGCATTATTTTTCGGAGCAATTAAATTCGGACGATGTAATTGCCATGTTCAATATTGAGATGATTGGCAAGGATTCTAAATTCGGCAAAAACTCGGCTTTTATAACCGGTTATGAAAGATCAAATTTTGGAGAAATCCTGCAGAAGAATTTAGTGGGAACTGAATTTAAGTTTTACGCAGATCCGTACCCGGATCAAAATCTTTTTTACAGAAGCGATAATGCAACTTTAGCGGCCTTAGGTGTTCCGGCTCATACAATTTCTACAGATCAGATAGATACCGATAAACTATATCATTCTGTAAATGACGAATTCGAATCACTGGATGTGAATAATATATTATCGACGATCCGTGCAATCGCATTAAGTTCACGCAGTATTATTGCCGGAACTGATACGCCAACAAGAATTCCAAAGCTGGAGAAATAAAAAATTAACTATTTGCTTATCGAAGGATCTTATTTTAAACATGAGATCCTTCGCTTTGCTCAGGATGACATGCCGATATTTTTGCGCATCACGTAATCATTCAGCACAAACTGATGATAAGGAATATCAACTTCCTTATAAATTTCAAACCCCAGTTTCTGATAAAAGTTAAACGCTTTATTTCCTCTGTTCACATTCAGTTCCAAAATCTCAGCACCCTTTTCCAGAGATTTCAGGATCACTTCGTTAATCAGTTTTTTGCCGGTTCCTTTGCCTTGCTCGCTGGGGAGAACATATAATTTCTCTAATTTATACACCTTATTTTCCGGTTCGGTTAATGAATATGCCGCAAAACCTACTGGGATGTTTTCTCTTTCCACTATCAGGAAATCGTAACCATTCTGCATCTGATAATTTAAGGCATTTACAGAATACATGTTTTCCAGCATAAAACTGATCTGCTCATCAAGCAAAACGGTTTTGTAGGTTGGCCACCATATCGCGGTAGCTAATTCATGTATAATTGTGATATCTGATAAACCGGCATCGCGTATAAGCATATTAAAGTATTTCTGAAATAAAAATAAATTCCTGAGGGAAACAGAGCGTGTAGAAACCGTCTTTTTCAGTTTCTAAAACCGCGTCTGTTAGTTTGTATAAACCTTTATATTTTATATTGGGAACAGAATGCGGTAAAACCAGTTGTTCTCCTGAGGCCTGCCATTTGCTAAAACCGGAACGAATCGGGTAGATCTTTTTCCCTTCGGCAAAAATGACCATATCAATATCGTCCACATATATTGCAAAATCTTTAAGGGCAAATTTTTCTGCTATAATATTAACTGCATGATATTGCTCGCCCACCAGATATTTCATCCCGTCGTCCAGCGGATTATCTTCTGTTAAAATAATTTGGGTATGTTCCTGAGTTTTAAAATCTGGCTTATTGGTTATTATTCCGTCTATTTTTATTCCGAGTGATTCGGCATGATCATACATGGCTTCCGAAACCAACACCGTGGGGCTCCATTCCAAAAGCTGACCCAAAAATTCAGACTGAAATTCTTTCAAACTGAGAATCAGCAATGCTGGTTCCTGTTTTTCGCGGATGACATGGTGAGAGGACATGTAACAAAAATAGCAATGGTTTTAAATACCTCACTATCAGATCATCTTTTTATAAAAATCTTTTATGGCCTGATACGGATCATTTGATTTATTAACAGCGGCAGAAACGGCAATGCCAAAAATGCCCGTATTTTTTAACTCTTCAGCATCCTGAATTTGAATACCGCCGACCGCAATCAACGGAATCACAATTCCTTCAGATTTCATTTTAGCAACAATCTCTTTATAAGTTTTAAATCCCAGCAAAGGATAATCATTCGGTTTTGTTTCGGTATGCGCAAAGGGGCCGCAACCGATATAATCTACCACGCCCGATTCTGCAATGCGCAAAATATCATCAAAGGAATTTGCTGAAGCTCCGAGCGTTTTTTCATCTGTAATGCTGTTCCTGATGGCTTTAAAATCAGCGTTCATATCTTCGAGGTGAACTCCCTGGGCATCAACTTTATCCAGTAAATGATAATGCTCAGTTAAAATCAACGTGGCGCCCCAGTCATCGCAAATAGAAGCTACATGATGTATTTCCTCTAAAAGCTCTTCGTCGGTTTTAGTTAAGCAGCGATATTGAATCCAATTTGCTCCGGCTTCGCAGGCAATCTGAGCCTGTTCCGCATGAGAGCGGTCAGGCAAATCCTGAGTAAGGTAATGGAAAGAGGAAATATATTTTTTCATGTTTGATACTAAGGACTTATAATAACTACTAATTGCTATGTACTTCTATATCTACTTTAAAACTTCTAAAATAGGTTCTCCAATTGATCCGTTCGGTGCCTGTATGTGAAGTAATGCAGAAATGGTTGGCGCAATATCAGTCATGTGAACTGACTTATTTGATTTGCCTTTATTGATTCCCCATCCCATAAAAACCAATGGAATATGGGCATCATACGGGTTCCATGTTCCGTGAGTTGTTCCGGTTAAACCGTAACCCTGGAACCATCCCGGTTTTAATATGATTTGAATGGAACCACTTCGCTCTGCGAAATATCCGTTCTCTAACCGGTTGCGTAAAATATCGGGAATAGAAGCAGGCTGTATGCGGTTCATATCAACTACGTAAGCTACACCAGGTTTATCTTTCAGGAAAGTCATGCAATCATTAATAATATCCTGCTTGTTAAGCTGATTTTTATTGATCCTTACGTTATTCAGATTAACCTGGTAATTATAGAATCCTATTACCAAACTGTCGGTTTTATATTTTGCAGCAAGCTGAGAGTTCAAATCTTTTAGAATATCATTTCCAGGCCAGAAGCCTGCCGGGATATTTTTATCCTGCAGCAATTTCGGGTTATGTGCCGCACCGTGATCGGCAGTTAAAAATACGGTATAGTTCCCTTTGCCAACCTGCGCATCCAGAGATGTTAAAAAATCCGCTAAATCGCGATCCAGTCGTAAATAGGTATCTTCAATTTCAATAGAATTTGGTCCGAACTGATGACCGATATAATCTGTAGAAGAAAGGCTGACCGCTAAAAAATCGGTAGCGGAGCCTTTACCCAGATTTTCATTCTCCATTGCTGATTTAGCCATATCCAGCGTAAGCGAATTCCCGTAAGGTGTACTTCTAATGACAGAAAAACCATTCTTCATCATACCGGATGTTTTTACAGGAAATGTACTCGCCGTGGCACCTGAAAATTTTCCTTCGTATGGATTATCATCCGCAAAACTCTGACTGTAAGAATCTATCGGAAATAATGTATTCCAATCTTGTTTTAAATACTTCTCTACGTTCTTTGCCGAGTTGAATTTATTCACCCAAGCCGGCAAGGCATTCATATAATAAGTGCTGGTTATCCAGTTTCCTGTTAAGTCATCAAACCAATAAGCCGCATTTGCAGAATGACCGGCTGGTAAAATTCCTCCACGATCTTTTAGAGCGATGCCAATAACCTTCGACTTGAAATTGGTTGCCAGCTTCAATTCATCACCAATTGTTGTGGTCAGTAAATTCCTAGGAGACATTTGGCCTGCAACAGAAGTACTTCCAACCGTATTTACAGTTGAATCTTCTGTGCAGTACATCAGTTTTCCGGTTGCCTGAATAATAAAATCATTTCCGGCAATACCATGAATGGCAGGCACCGAACCCGTATAAATAGAACTGTGACCGATAGCCGTAACTGTCGGGATGTAATCAATATTGGTATTATCGCAATTAAAGCCTTCACTCATTAATCGCTTAAAACCGCCTGACTGGTAGCGATCAAAATAACGGTACAAAAAATCCCAGCGCATCTGATCCACCACAATTCCCACAACCAGTTTTGGTCGGGCTAAGGTATTAGATTCAGAATTTGTTTTGGATTTTTGAGCGGAGGCAGAAAAGGAAACTAGAATTAAAAGCGATAAAAACGAATATTTAATCTTCATTAACAGGGATTTTAAATGGAAACGCAAATATCAGCAATGAAATTTTAAATTAGGTTGATATTTGCGTTAACAAATTAAGTTTTTAAAATTTTACACTCATCGAAAGCAGGAAATTCTGCTTTGCCTGCGGATAATAATAATTTTCCGTGGTATAATCTCCAGCATATAAATAACTGAAAGTATAGCCATTGCTTTCATACACTTCTCCGAATATATTGTTGGCCAAAAGTGTTAAACCTAAATTTTTCAATTGCTTGAATTTTGTGTTGTAAGATAAGCGCAAGTCGTTAACAAAAAACGCATCCAAACTTCTGTCGATTTTAGACGTGTTATCTAAGTATTGTCTCCCTACATATTTACTCAGCAAAGCAATTTCAGCATTTTTAACTGGCTTGAAGCTGAATTCTGACGAAGCGACGAAAGAAGGCGAAAATGCCAGATCAGTGTTTTTATAATTGAATTCCAACTGACCTCCGTTGTCGTAATCATCGGCGTATTCGGTGTAATTTTTAACTTTATTGGAGCTTAAAGCAGCGCTTAAAGACCAAGCGATTTTAGCATTGATCTGCAATTTTTCATTGGCTTCAATTCCCAATCTATAACTATCCGGAACATTCTGACGGATATATTCGCCAACATCATTCACCTTACCCGTTAATACCAATTGATCTTTATAAAACATGCCGAACACATTTACAAATGAACTCAGGTTTTTCCCGTAGCTTCTGTAACCTGCTTCTACATCTTTTAGATTTTCTGATTTCGGCCGGGTTAAAACTGTTGAATTTATATAATCATCGCGGTTTGGTTCTTTATTAGCTACCGCGAAGGAAGCATACAAATTTGAATACTCATTTAGCTGATAACTCATTCCCACTTTCGGGTTAAAAAAATCTAACTGATCTTTCTCGTTCAGTGGATTTCGGTTTTTATCAGTCCCGCCAATAGTATATCCAATGCGTCGGTATTGCATATCTGCAAATAAATTCAAGTAGTTTAATTGGATATCGGCTTTGCCAAAAACATTAAAATCGGTTTTAAATCCGGTTCCATCGTAATAATGATTTCCTGTAGAAATTTGAGAATAAGGCGTGGATTTAACTTCTCCGAAATGCTTTCCATCATACTCATTATAAGCGCCTCCAAAAGTATATTTAATCATTCCTGGATTGTAATTTAACGAATAAGTAAATCCGTAAAAATCATTATCCAGCCAACGGCGACGAACCAAATCACTTTCTGAAACAGTTTCTCCGTTCTGGTCAAAATCCGGAATGCCGTAAGCACTCAAACTCTGACCGTCTTTAAACTCTTCGTAATAACCTTTTCCTTTGGTGTAATGTAAAGCTCCGTTTAAGCTCAAAATTGGATTCAGATTTTGCGAATAAAGAAGCTGGTAATTTGTCTGAGTATAATTATCGGTCTGATCTTGGTAGGTAAACTGATTGTACGTTCGGTTGGTTTTCAACAGAGTTTCCGGGACACCGTTCCAGGCCTGGTACGTTTTTTCATTCCCGGAGAATACATTTGCACGCAAAATATTTTTAGAACCGTAATATGCTCCGCTAAGGAAATAAGATTTTAAATTTGAAGTTGCCCGGTCTATATAACCATCCGAAGAAATTCGTGATAAACGGCCGTTCACTGTAAAATGATTTTTCAATAATCCGGATCCCAAATTCAGCGTATTTTTCCAACTGTTAAATGATCCATAAGTATTATTTAACTCGGCATATGCCGAATCATTTCTGGTAGTTGTTTGAATATTTATACTCGCACCAAAAGCGCCGGCGCCATTGGTAGAAGTTCCAACACCACGTTGAATCTGAATATTATCAACAGAGGAAGCAAAGTCAGGCAGATCAACCAGATATGTTCCCTGACTTTCAGAATCATTGTAAGGAATCCCATTAATGGTCACATTTATCCGGGTTGGATCGCTTCCGCGGATGCGAATTCCGGTATAACCAATTCCGGCACCGGCATCCGATGTTACCACAGCCGATGGTGTCTGGTTCAGCAAAAATGGCAAATCCTGACCCAAATTATTTTTCACCAGTTCCGCTTTAGAAATGTTCTGAAAAGTAGAGGCCGAATTTTTTGATGCCCGTGTAGAACTCACAATCACTTCTTCAGTTAAAATGCTGGACTGTTCCAAAACAAAATTCAGTTCTTTATCAGATGTTAATTCTACGTTTTGGTCAATACTTTTAAACCCTAGAAACGTTAGCCGCAAGTGGTAATTCCCTTTTGGCAGATTGCTGAAATTGTAAGTGCCGTCTGCTGCGCTTCGAGTTTTAAAAGCCAGATTATTTAAGGTAATGTTGGCTGACGAAAGAGCCTTTCCACTTTGTTTTTCAGTAATTTTTCCGCTAAGGCTAACTTGCGCCCACGAATAAAATGGAATAATGATAGCTACCAGAACCATCCATGAAAATTTTTTCACAATTGAAATTTAATTAGTTAAAACTGCTATACATAGGGGTTATGTACAGATTGTTAACTTTTACCTCCCTCCGCCGGCATTATCCGGATCAGGTGCTCAGTCGAAGAAATTTGTTAGTTTCTTCTTCCGATGGGTATATTCTCAGCCTTGTTTTGTGTTCGGTCTCCCGAACAAGGCACCCCTTATTGATGCAACAAAGATAGACTATTAAGTAATGATTTTAAATATCTTTATTTAAGTTTGTGTAAAGCACTATCATGAAAGGAATTAGCTACATAACGGATCATCTCAATAATAGAAAATCAGTTGTGATTGATTTAAAAACTATTGAAGAGCATGAAAAAGAAATTCATGATTTGATTGATATTTTGGTAGCAGAAAGTCGTCAAAATGATGAAACAATTGATTGGGAAGAGGCCAAAAAACAACTTTTGTCAGATAAGCATTGAGTTACAAAATCCTAATTGTAAAGCGGGCATTGCGAGAATTAAAGCTTATTTCTTCAAGCAACACGGCTCAAATAATTTCCGCAATTGATACATTATCAAATGATCCCGCCCCAGCGGTTGCAAGAAGTTAAAAGGACAGCAAGAAACATTCTGGCGAATTCGAATTGGAAACTACCGCGTAATTTATCTAATTGAGGATATTGTGAAAATTATAGAAATCCGTCAAATAGCTCATCGAAAAGATCTTTACAACGATTTATAGTTTTTCAATTCATTGAAGAAACTATAATTAATTCTATATCTAAAATCTTACTTTTACACCTCGAAAAAAATCATATGCTTAGAACACATACCTGCGGCGAATTAACCATCAGCGATTTAGGAAAAGAGGTAACCTTAACAGGTTGGGTGCAAAAATCAAGAGACCTTGGCGGGATGACATTTATCGATATGCGTGATCGATATGGCATCACTCAGTTAACTTTCAATTCTGATGATAATGCTGATTTGAGAGCACAAGCACGTGATTTAGGTCGCGAATATGTGATTCAGGTTACGGGAAAAGTAATTGAACGTTCAAGCAAAAATTTAAAAATTCCTACCGGCGAAATAGAGATCAGCGTAAGCAATCTAAAAGTTTTAAATGCGGCAAAATTGCCTCCGTTTTTGATTGAAGATGAAACTGATGGCGGTGATGATCTGCGCATGAAATATCGTTATCTGGATCTTCGCCGTAATCCCGTTAGGAATAATTTAGTTTTACGCCATAAAATGGCCCAGGAAATCCGTAAATATCTTGACGGAAGGGACTTTATTGAAGTAGAAACTCCGGTTCTTATTAAATCTACACCGGAAGGTGCCCGCGATTTTGTGGTTCCAAGCAGAATGAATGCCGGGGAATTTTATGCGCTTCCGCAATCGCCGCAAACTTTTAAGCAGTTATTAATGGTTTCCGGTTTCGACCGTTATTTCCAGATTGTAAAATGCTTCCGCGATGAAGATCTTCGTGCTGATCGTCAGCCTGAATTTACTCAGATAGATTGCGAAATGGCGTTTGTTGAGCAGGAAGATATTCTGAATATTTTCGAAGGCTTAATTCGAAGCTTATTTAAGAATGTAAAAAACGTAGATTTAAAAGAAGTTCCACGCATGACTTATGCAGACGCCATGCGTTTATATGGTTCTGATAAACCCGATACCCGTTTCGACATGCGATTTGTCGAACTCAAGAATTCTGCCTTGGCGGAGAACCAGGCTCCTCTCCTTTGGAGAGGCGGGGGAGAGGTCGTTTTCCCTGTTTTTGACGCTGCCGAGTTGGTTATTGGCATCAACGCCAAAGGTTGCGCTCACTATACCCGCAAGCAATTGGATGAACTTACCGATTTTATAAAGCGTCCGCAAATTGGTGGCACCGGTTTAATTTATTTGCGCCACAATGCAGATGGTTCTTTAAAATCATCAGTAGATAAATTCTACAATGAAGATGATTTGAAAAAATGGTCTGAATTGTTTCAGTCTGAGCCGGGAGATCTGATTCTGGTTATGGCCGGAGCGCAGGAAAAAGTAAGAAAGCAGTTAAGCGAGTTGCGCTTAGAAATGGGTAACCGTTTAGGCTTACGCGATAAAAATGTATTTGCACCACTTTGGGTGCTTGATTTCCCGTTATTAGAATGGGATGAGGAAAATGAGCGTTTTCACGCAATGCATCACCCTTTTACTTCGCCAAAACCTGAAGATATTCAATACTTAGATTCAAAGCCTGCAGAAGTTCGGGCGAATGCTTATGATATGGTAATTAACGGAACCGAAATTGGCGGTGGTTCTATCCGAATTCACAATCGTGAATTACAGGCTTTAATGTTTGACAAATTAGGCTTCAGCAAAGAAGAAGCGCAAAAGCAATTTGGCTTTTTAATGGATGCATTTGAATACGGCGCACCTCCACACGGTGGAATAGCTTTCGGCTTCGATCGTTTGGTGTCCATTTTCGCCGGACTGGATTCAATCCGCGATGTAATTGCATTCCCTAAAAATAATTCGGGTAGAGATGTGATGATTGACTCGCCTTCTACAATTGCCGAAGAACAATTGAAAGAACTGCAAATTAAAACTGATTTGAGAAATTAATAAGACCATATTCCCTAATTAAAGAGCTTTATCTGCAGAATCAAAAATAATTACAGGTAAAGCTTTTTGCTTAAAATCCTTTGCCATTTCTTTCACCTGATTTAGAATTTCATCACTTTCTGAATTCAGCTTTTTGATCAGCAACTTTCCGGATTTTAATCTGGGATTGATTATTTCTCTGGCGACAACTTTATCATGCCATTGGCCGATTTTTTCCTGCAATTCATCTAAATATTGCAGATTCAGATCTAATTTGTTTTTAGTTTTTTTGCCTGCAAGGCGATAATTATACAGCACATTTTTTATTCTTTTCCTGAATTCATGCCACTCTTCGGCAACCAGATTTGAATCCAGATTTACCTGCATTTCCTCAATTTCATGAATAAAAAAAGTGCGTGTTTTTGATTTAGAAACTTTTTTTAACTTATTTAAAAAGAACTTAGTTGACCTTTTTACAGCGAAAATAAACTCAAACTGGTTGTGGCAAAAATCATTTGTTTCAGAATTGACCGTTTGAATTTGTGTATCGTGTAATCTCTTGTTCCGAATTTTGAGATTTTTAAATAAATCGATATTCAAAAAAGCTGTACGAATTGTTCCGGCCTTTTTAAACAGACTTTTAGTTGGCTTAATTGCCTCCTTATATTTTTTACCATGTGTCGCTTCTAAAAAATAGCGATAAGCTTTTCGCTTTTTTAGTTCAACCCGCATTTTATGCAAAGCCTCCGGATCTTTCTCAATGCAGAATTTTCGCAGACTTGAAATGATCTGTTTTTGATTTTTCTTTAAAAACTGAGTTTGTTTCCTTTTTCCCGGCATACAAAAAATGCTTATTTAAATATAGTTAAATAGATTTTAGGTTTAATTATAGTTACACGGTTGCAAAAAAATCACTTAGTTTGCAATCTATTCTCTCTTGATGAGCAAAATTTCTCAGCACTTATTAATTATTGGTTTTGTGTGGCCCGAACCAAATTCATCAGCCGCCGGAAGCCGGATACTGCAATTAATTGATGTTTTTTTAGCACAAAACTGGAAAATTACATTTGCCTGTGCCGCTGCCGACAGCGATTTTATGTTTGATGTTGCCCAATTGGGTATTGATAAAGTAAACATAAAACTTAACGATAGCAGCTTTGATGAATTTATAAAAGCGTTAAATCCCGATTTGGTTTTATTTGATCGTTTTATGATCGAGGAACAATTTGGCTGGCGGGTTGCAGAAAACTGCCCGAATACCTTACGAATTCTGGATACTGAAGATCTGCATAGTTTGCGCCGGGCAAGACAAAATGCCTTCCGGGAAAACCGGGATTTCACCAATGAAGATCTGTTTTCTGAAGTTGCTAAACGCGAAGTCGCAAGTATTTTACGTTGTGATTTATCGCTGATTATATCTCCAATAGAGATGAAAATTCTTACTGATAAATTTAACGTTAAAGAATCTTTACTTCTCCTGCTTCCTTTTCTATTGCCTGAAATTACTTCAACAGAAACGGAGATTTGGCCAGAATATGAATCGCGTAAGCATTTTGTAAGTATTGGCAATTTTTTACATGAGCCAAACTGGAACGCGGTTCAATATTTAAAGCAAGATATCTGGCCAATCATACGAAAAGAACTGCCGGATGCTGAAATGCATGTTTACGGAGCTTATCCGAGTCAGAAAGTTTTGCAACTACATAAACCTTCAGAGGGCTTTCTGATTAAAGGAAGAGCAGAAAATGCATCAGATGTAGTTTCTGCCGCAAGAATTTGCCTTGCTCCGTTACGTTTCGGCGCAGGTTTAAAAGGTAAATTAATTGAAGCCATGCAATGCGGAACGCCGAGTGTAACAACAGACATTGGCGCCGAAGGAATGCATAAAAATCTTCCCTGGAACGGTGAAATCAGAAATAACGCTCAATCTTTTGCGCAAGCGGCAATTCAACTTTACAGCGATAAAAAGTCATGGGAATTGGCTCAGCAAAATGGGATTCAAATAATTAATCAGTGTTATTCTTCCAATTTATTGAGCCCGGATTTCCTGAAAAAAATTGAAGAAATTCAGCAAAATTTAAAGCAACACCGCTTAAGTAATTTTACCGGCGCAATGTTAATGCAACAAACAACTTCGGCCACAAAATATATGTCTAAGTGGATCGAAGAAAAAAATAAAATAAGAGAATAGACTTACTTATTTTTAAAGGAACTTTCATAAAGACTTATCCATCTTTCTGCACTAATTTTAGAAGCAAGTTCGCCAATCAGCTTAAACGGAATTTGGTTTGGATTTTTAAAACGGATACAACTTTTACCCATATCGGGTTTAGATTTTATTTCCTTAGTGAGCTCGGTAACAAACCAGTCCATCAACTTTTTATCAGTATAAATTCCCATATGATAAACTGCAATAAAGTTTTTCTGCGAAACGATATTCATAAATGGCAATGGAAGTTTTGGATCGCAGTGATAGCCATTGGGATATTTTGAGTGCGGAACCACGTAGCCAATCATTCCATAATTCATGGTTTCTTCAAAACCTTCCGGAAGATTTTTTAATATATTTTCTCTCAGTTCCCTTATTGCCTTCTGGCGATCATCCGGCAATGAATCTATATATTCTTCAATTGTTTCCGCTTCAGAATGCATAATTACTTAGGATAATTTCTACAGGAATTTACAATTAATTATTTGAATTGAGTGACTCGCCAACTTCACGAATTACTTTTACAAGATGATCAATATTTTTTTCCTGTAAACGATGGTTAATTAAACAAGCCCGAATTACCTGTTGATTCTGAAGTGTTGTCCCGGTTATAAAAACCCGCCCGTCTTTTTCTAAAGCAGGGATAATTTCCCGGTTTAACCGATCTAATTTTTCTTCGTCGTTTTTCGCAAAACCATTTTTACCCAAGTATCTGAAACACAAAACAGAAAGTAAAGGATCATTACTGATCTCAAATTCGCCGGTTTTTACTAACTGATCTTTCAGGAATTTTGTTAATAAAATATCCTTCTCAATCATTCGTAAAATATTTGCAGCGCCGTAAGCCTTAAAACTCATCCAGATTTTTAACGCTTTCGCATTTCGCGATAGCTGAAAATGATATTCATTAAAATCAAATCGACCGTCATTATTGGCATCAGTTGATAAATAATCCGCTTTTTTATAAAACGTGCGCCGCAACTGATCCGGATTCTTTACCAAAGTACAACCCGCTTCAAAAGGCTGGTACAACCATTTATGAAAATCTATAGCTATTGAATCTGCTTTTTCAATTCCCTTATACATGTCTTTCACCAAATCTGAAGCAGCAGCCAAACCTCCATAGGCGCCATCCACATGGAACCACATTTTATATTTTTCCGCAACAGCGGAAATCTGAATCAAATTATCAATTGCTCCTGTATTAACGGTTCCGGCATTACCAATTACACAAAAGGGAGTAAATCCGTTTTTGATATCATCTTCAATCTGCTTTTCTAAAGCAAGAATATCTAATGTATAATCTGCTTTGCTTTTTATTTTTCGGTAGTTGGAAGTTCCTATTCCCAATAATTCAATGCTTTTATCAATACACCCATGAACCTGATCAGAGGCGTAAACAATGAATGGTTTCATTCCGAAAAGACCTTTTTCGCGAACATTTTCTTTTTCAAAAAATAAATTACGGGCAACTGTGAGTCCCGTTAAATTTGCCGCAGAGCCGCCACTTACTAAAACTCCACCAGCCTGAGAGTCATACCCAATAAATTCTGCACCCCATTTTATAACCAGTTTTTCCAGCTCGCTCATTACCGGAGCCAAATGCCATTTACCCACATTCTGGTTAATTGAAGTTCCAAGCATTTCGGCTAAAACAGAAATTTGAGTTCCGCCAGTCATTACGTAAGCAAACATATTCGGACCAATATTCAGCGTAGCCGGATCTAAAATTTTAGATTTTACTAATTCAAGAAGATCTTCATTTTGCATTCCCTGTTGAGGAACAGGTTCATCGAACCAGCTTTTAACTTCTGCAGGCGTAAAACCTGCGTATGCTTTGGCTTCATCCAGGCCGGTATATCTGTCGATAATTAGCTCGGAGCTTTGATGCAGTAATTGCTGAAAATCTGTAAGTGACTGATCCAGCGAGTTTGAATAGTTATTGTCCATACTTTAAAGACTCTGATTAAAATGTTAATCAAAGTCTTTAAAAGTACAGAACATCTACCACCCTTAGAAATAGTTATTACTAGTTTTTGCTGATAACGGAATTAGGATTTTTTACATACACTGCTTGTTAGTTCTTAAAAGAACTAAAACGTGAACGGATATTTAACCAGAAAAAAATTGGTTTTATTTATTAAAACTCACATTTAATGTGATAGGAACTGAAGACAATGCTTTAGAAACAGGACAATTTTTCTTTGCGGTTTCTGCCAGTTCTTTAAACTTAGATTCATCCATTCCTTCAACTGTTCCTTTCAGATCAAGAGTAATTGCAGAAATTTCATAGTCATTTCCATTTTTATCTACCGTAACAATGGCTGTAGTTTCTAATTCTTTTGCGGTTGAACCTGCGGCATCAATCTGAAAACTCAAAGCCATGTTAAAACATCCCGCATGAGCGGCTGCGATTAATTCTTCCGGATTTGTTCCATCTTTTCCATCTTCATTTTGGAAACGTGCTTTAGTACTGTAAGGAGTATTATTTAGAACTCCGCTTGGGCCTGTCAACTTACCCGAACCTTCTAAACCGCTGCCGTTCCAAACCGATGTTGCTCTTCTTTTAAGTGCCATAAAATAGATTTTATAAATTAATTAATATACCAGTTAATGTGTTTATTATAAACACGCTAAGCGAATTAAGGTAATAAAATATATGCTGATTAAAAAGACAGAATCAGATTATTTTCGATTCCATCACCGAAAATAATCTGATAAAGAAATGATTTTATTACTTTTTAACTTTTACCGGATAAGCCGGTCTCACCGGATCTGTTTGTGGATTTTTTTTCAACTCCTGCAAAGCAATTTCAATTGCTTTTTCAAGTTGCGGATCATGCCCTTTTATCACTTCGGAGGGCCATTGCTCCACTTCTACATCCGGAGCAACCCCAACATTTTCTACCACAAATCCATCTTTTGTCCAGATGGCAACATTGGGTGCAGTAACAGATCCCCCATCAATAAATTCAGGGAAACCTAAAATTCCAACTAATCCGCCCCATGTTCTTTTTCCTACCAGAGTTCCTACATTAAACTTGCGGAACATCCAGGGAAGCATATCTCCACCTGAGCCTGCCGTTTCGTCAATAATCATCACCTTTGGGCCTTGAATAGAAGCACTTGGCGATTTTAAATCTTTCCCATATCGCATATTCCAGTTTGCCTGATAAGGTTTTTGAAGCAAATCAATATAATAATCTGCCAATTGACCGCCGCCGTTAAAACGCTCATCAATAATGATGGCTTTTTTGTTGGCTTGTGGGTAAAAATAGCGCTTAAAATAATCATGTCCCAAACCTGCGGTGTTGGGTACGTACACATAAGCTACCTGGCCATTTGTTGCCTCGTTTACTTTCTTTAAATTCCCTTCAACCCAATCGCGGTTACGCAAAGCATATTCGTTTTCTACCGGAACAACTTTTACGATCTTTGAATTACTAAAATTCGGATTCGGACCAATCGTCAGATCTATAATTTTACCTGCGGTATTCTCAAAAAACTGGTAAATATTTTCATTTGCAGTAATTTCTTTCCCGTTTACAGCCAAAATATAATCACCTTCTTTGGCATTAACACCGGGCTCGGTTAATGGCGACCGTAAATTCGGATTCCAATTTAATCCTCCATATATTTTTTTAAGTTTGTATCTGTTATTTGCTACCACGAAATCTGCTCCCAATAATCCTCCCGGGATTTTCTCAGAACTATTTAAACGATCTCCAGGATCTGAAATACGGTGGTGACCCACAGAAAGCTCACTGGACATCCATTGAATCAAAGTGTTCAGATCACTTCTGCTTGCCAGATCAGGCAGAAAAACTTCATACTTTTTCTTCATCGATTGCCAGTTCACACCATGCATTCCCGGATCATAAAAGTAATCGCGGTTAACCCGCCAGGCTTCGTCAAATATTTGCGTCCATTCAGCTTCCGGGTCTATTTTTACTTCTAAATCCGCAGTATTTAACATCCCTTTCCCTGCCTCAGGTTTGGCCCCTGCATCACTAATAAACCAGGAATCATTGGCAGCATATAGCATTTTCTTACCATCCGCCGATAGCGTAAATCCATCCATATTCAAAACTTCAGAATCTTTTCTTTTTTTAACATCATACTGGTGAAGCATTCCCGGACCAAAATCATAAGGATATTCTATATATAGCAATTTCAATCCATCCTGCACGGCCAGATTTGCATAGTTTCCAGATTTAACCGGTAAATCAATTATCCGGTTTTGTATTCCATCCCAATCTATTGAAACTGATTTTACTTTACTTTCCGGTTTCGGTTTATCGTCTTTTTTATTTTTGTCTTTAGATTTTGATTCGTCGGCATCCGCTTTTGCGGGACTTTCTTCATCACTTTCTTTGGCAAATGGCGAAACAGTTTCTTTCTGAAGCGTAACCAGATAAATGGAACTGCTGGAGCGCATGTCATTATTCGACTGATCGAACCAGTTAATCACCGGTCCGGCATCGGTGGAAGCCAGAAAGAAAAGATATTTTCCTTCTCTATCAAACTTTGGTTCAGAAGCATCACTCAAACCATCGGTTAAAGCTGTTGATTTTTTCTGATCTGTAGAATAAAGATAAATGCGTTTGTATTGGGTGCCCGTAACTTTAGTATAAGCCAGCCATTTAGAATCAGGCGACCAGTCGCCAGCCATATCGCGGAACGGACCGGGAACATACAGTTCATCGGCATCTATTTTAGCAATATTTCCGCTGCTTATATCTAAAATATACAAGTTACGTCCGTTATCAGCAAAACTGATTTTCTTACTGTCGGGCGACCATTTTGGATAGGCATAAAAACCGGTTCCGGTTAGCTTAAAAGACTTAGCATCGCCTTTGCCATCCTGTGCCTCAATATGCAGTTTGTATTCGCCGGAAGCATCAGAAAAATAAGCAATCAATTTTCCGTCAGGCGACCAGGAAGGATATTTTTCATGAACTGCTGTGGTTAATGTTAAATTCCGTGGATCTCCTTTTTCTGCAGGAACGGAAACAATATCGCCACGAAAATCAAAAACAGCTCTTGATCCCGATGGAGAAATTTCTCCGGTACGGATATATTTATTCCCTTTCACATATCGCGGACGCAGTTCCAGAATATCAGCAGCAATGCCAATAGTTAATTTTTCTGATTTAGAAGTCTGAGAATTTAAAATGTGCAGATAACCGGCCTGCTCAAAAATAACCTTACCATCTCCGGCACTGGCACTCAAAACCGGGAAATCTGAGAACTCGGTTAACTGATCAATTTTTTTAGAAATGAGTTCATAACTGTAAACATTAAATTCTCCGTTTCTATCACTCAAAAAATAGATCTTATTGCCCATCCACATCGGGTTACTATCATTACTTCCAGATTCCGGTTTAGGTATTTTAACAACAGAATTATCGGCGAAAGAATAAATCCAGATGGTAGAAACTGTTCCGCCACGGTAATTTTTCCATTGTCTGTATGCATCATAAATTGGCGTGTAGGCCATCATTTTCCCATCCGGAGAATAAACAGCATGGTTAGCATTAGGGATATCCAATTTTTGGGGCAAGCCACCATTTACAGAAACCGTAAATAACTGCGAATAGCGGTTAGTAAAAACTTCCCTCTGGGAAATAAAAAGTACCGATTTGCCGTCCGGAGTAAACTCTTTTACCTGATCGGCTGAAGGATGCCAGGTTAAACGCTTAGGAATTCCGCCTTCAATGGGAAGAATAAAAACATCCGTATTACCATCATATTGGGCACTAAAAGAAATCGTTTTACCATCCGGCGAAAACTTTGGATTAGACTCAACGCCTTTATCAATAGTTAATCTGCGTGGCTGAGAACCATCCCGGTTAGCGATCCAAAGATCTTCGGCATAAATAAATGCAATATGCTTTTCGCTAATGGCCGGTTGCGAAAGCATACGTGTATCTTTTGTGTTGATAGCAAACAAAAATGCAGGACTAAATAATGCTGCAAAAACGATAGCAGTTAATAATTTTTTCATAGAATAATGTTTTAAAATTACTTCCGATTAAGTGTAATAAGTAAATTCGTTCAGCGAACAACTATTTACACTATTTACGTTAAGTTAGCTATTTCCCAAACAGATTAAAATTATTGACTACAAGTATTTTACATCCCACATTTAAGCAATGTATAATCGCAGAAAATTTATTAAAGCAGGCAGTATTACCGGCGCTTCTCTGTTGGTTGCAGGAAGTTCAATAGGAAGGGTTTTACCTGAAAATATTTCAGGGGCAGCAATTAAAGGAAAGCCAATAGTTATTTCAACGTGGAATTTTGGAATTGCGGCTAATAAAGCGGCGTGGGAAATTTTAAAAAACGAAGGTAGATCTTTGGATGCTGTTGAAAAAGGTGTTCAGGTTCCGGAAGCTGATGCAAAAAATCAAAGTGTAGGTTTAGGCGGTTTGCCCGATAGAGACGGAAAAGTAACTTTGGATTCCTGTATCATGGATGATCAGGGAAATTGCGGAAGTGTAGCGGCACTAGAGCATATTTTACATCCGGTTTCTGTTGCCCGTAAGGTGATGGAAAAAACGCCTCACGTAATGCTGGTTGGCGAAGGAGCATTGCAGTTTGCTTTAGAACAGGGATTTAAAAAAGTAAATCTGCTGACACAGGAATCTGAAAAAGCCTGGAAAGAATGGTTAAAAACATCAGAATACAAACCGCAGATAAACGTTGAAAATAAATTATTCAATCCGGATAAATTGCCGGGAAATCAATATAATCATGATACCATTGGGATGTTGGCCATGGATGCTGCTGGAAATATTTCCGGCGCCTGCACAACCAGCGGAATGGCGTATAAAATGCACGGACGCGTTGGCGATTCGCCCATTATTGGTGCGGGCTTATATGTAGATAACGAAATTGGTGGCGCAACTTCAACCGGTGTTGGCGAAGAAGTGATCCGGAATGTGGGAAGTTTTTTAGTTGTAGAATTAATGCGTCAGGGATTGTCGCCTAATGAAGCTTGCAAAGAAGCCGTTATGCGAATTATTCGTCGTAAACCGGAAAGAGCTAAAGAAATTCAGGTCGGTTTTTTGGCATTAAATAAAAAGGGCGAAGTGGGAGCATTTGCCATTCAGAAAGGATTCAGTTTTGCTGTTTGCGATTCGAATAATCAGGAATTACTGGTAAATAGTTCCAGTCATTATTAACAAGTGGACAAATTGTAAAGCGCTTAAAAATTAAACCCAGTTCTTCTTCGGGAGGCAAAGACCAACATAAAAGATCAGTCCGATAAGTATTTCTTTTCATACCTATATGACTGATCAATTTTTTAAATGGTTTCAGAAAATTTAAATTTTTTTTCACACAATAATTAAGCTGTAAAAGCTTGAAGAGCCTTCTCTATCCGACTTATAGTTTCCTCTTTCCCTAAAAGTGCGGCAATATCAAAAACTCCCGGACCAAATTTTCCGCCAACCAGCATCACCCGCAAGGGCAACATTAATTCGCCCGTTTTTAAACCTTTTGCTTCCGCGGATTGCTTGAAACCAGCTTCCATTTCTGCCGCAGAATTTATTCCTGAATTATTTAGTTCAGAAATTAAATCCGTAAAGAAAGATGTTTTCGCATCACTCCATTTAGGCTTTACCGCATTCAGGTCATACTCCTTTGGTTGCTCGAAGAAAAATGAACTCTGATCCCAAAAATCCTGCAGAAAAGTAAGTCGCTCTTTAATCAGATCTATCACTTTCAACAAAAACTCATCATCAGCAATGTTGATATTCTTATCTTTTAATATTTCTAAAATTTCAGATTTTACAGCTGAAGCATCTGCCTTTTTTATGTATTCATGATTGAACCATTTAGCTTTTTCAAAATCAAATTTTGCGCCTGCCTTGCTTACGCGATCTATAGAGAACTTTTCAATCAATTCATCCATGCTGAAAATTTCCTGCTCGGTACCATCGTTCCAGCCTAAAAGTGCCAGCATATTTACAAAAGCTTCGGGCAAATAACCCATTTCGCGAAAGCCACGGATAATGTCTCCTGTTTTGGGATCTTTCCAGTTCATGGCATACACCGGGAAACCTAAACGATCGCCATCGCGTTTGCTTAATTTTCCGTTTCCGTCTGGTTTTAAAATTAAGGGCAAATGAACCCATGCAGGCATATCGTCTTTCCAGCCCAGTTTATCCCATAATAAAATATGTACAGGTGCAGAAGGAAGCCATTCTTCGCCACGGAAAGCATGCGTAATTTTCATCAGATAATCATCTACCACAACGGCTAAATGATAGGTCGGCATTCCATCGGCCTTGAGCAAAACTTTATCATCAACCAAATTGGTTTCAAAACTAACGTGTCCGCGAATCATATCTTCAAAATGAAGAGTTTCTTCTACCGGCATTTTTATCCGGATAACATGCGGTGTTCCGGCATCCAATAGTTCTTTTAACCTTTCATCTGTTAAACTTAGCGAATTGGACAAACGCATCCGGTTTTCATGTCCGTATCTAAAATTGGGAGTATCCTGACGTTGCGCATCCAACTCTTCGGGCGTATCAAATGCATAATACGCATCGCCTTGTTTTACAAGTTGCTCTGCATACTGACGGTAACTTGCTTTACGTTCGCTTTGACGGTAAGGCGCAAACGGCCCACCAACTTCCGGACTTTCATCCGGGTTTAGACCACACCACTTCAGGCAGTCTAAAATATATTGTTCTGCGCCTTCTACAAAACGATTCTGATCTGTATCCTCAATACGCAATACAAAATCGCCTTTATGGTGGCGGGCAAATAAATAATTGAACAAAACCGTTCTTACACCACCAAGATGTAAACCTCCGGTTGGACTAGGTGCAAAACGCACTCTGACTTTTTTATCTGTTACCATAGGCTGCAAAGATAGTTTTTTGTTGGATTGGCTTTAAGGCGAAAAACTATTAAAATTGAATAAGTATTATTTTTGGCGTAGAATAATACAGCAATATTTAATTCCTGGTTCAGATTAAGGCTTATTTATTGCTTTGCATTTCCTTTTTGTATTTTGGCTGAAGAATGAATCCTTACGAACAGAAACGACGATGGAAATTTATACTGCTTGCTTTTGCGGTGGTAATTGCCGGTGCGTCTTTATGGTACACCAATTATTTGGTTCAGAATATTTCTGTTGCGGAAAGAACAAGAGCAGAAGTTTGGGCAAAAAGTACAAGGAACATCATTGCTATGCCCGATATTAATGATGAATACATTACGTTCATTTATTCCATTCGGGATAGTTTGGCCGTCCCGGCAATTGTAGCTGATTCGGCAGATAATATTATTTACTACCGTGGATTGGATACTTTAAAAACCAATTATGCACTTGAAGCAGATAGCGCTATAAAATTCGATCCCACGTATTTCAAACAGCAACTCGAAGAAATGAAAAAGCAGCACCAACCTTTCGTGCTCGAGTTAACATCGCATACCAGCGGAAAATGGTATGTATATTATAAAGATTCACTTTTGCTTACTCAATTGCGGGTTTTCCCGTATATCCAGTTAACGGTTATTGCTTTGTTTTTACTGGTTGCTTATTTAGTTTTCAGTTCTTCCCGAAGATCAGAACAGGATCAGGTTTGGGTTGGTATGGCAAAAGAAACGGCACATCAGCTGGGAACTCCCATTTCATCATTAATGGCCTGGGTAGAATTACTTAAATCTAAATTTCAGGCAGAGGATGATCCTTTAATTCTGGAAATGGAAAACGATGTTAAACGACTTGAAATGGTTGCCGATCGTTTTTCAAAAATTGGATCGAAACCCGTATTGCAGAATCATGGAGTGTATGAAGTTGCCCAGGAATTTGTGAATTATTTTAAAGTTAGGGCAAGCGATAAAATAAAATTTATTTTAACAGGCGATAAACAGGTTGAAGCTCTGATAAACGTTCCCTTGTTTGACTGGGTATTAGAAAATCTATTGAAAAATGCAGTAAATTCTATTAAAGGACCTGGTTCTATTGAAATACAAATAACCGAAAACCTGCCTAAAGAACAGGTGTTTATTGATGTAACTGATACCGGAGAAGGAATTTCCAGATTGAAGTTTGATACTATTTTTCAGCCGGGATACACCACCAGAAAACGTGGCTGGGGCTTAGGTTTATCTTTAACAAAACGTATAGTAGAAAATTATCACCAGGGACAGATCTATGTTAAAGACTCTGAAATTGGAAAAGGAACAACATTTAGAATTATTTTAAAAAGCAGTTTAACTTATGAACCGACCACAGTCTAACGAATATGCTCCCTTTTATGGGAAATATATTGATACCGTATCTGAAAATGTCTTAGGAGAATTGGAACATCAAGCCAACTCATTCCATGAATTTTTAAACTCCATACCAGAAGAAAAGGTTTTGTACGCTTACGCGGAAGGAAAGTGGACTGTTAAAGAATTAGTCGGTCATGTAATAGATACTGAACGAATTATGGCTTACCGTGCACTAACCTTTGCTCGCGGAGATGCAAATCAGCTACCCGGATTTGAAGAAAATGATTACGTAAAAAAGGCACGTTTTAATGATCATACCTTATCTGCTTTGGCTAATGAATTTGCAGCCTTACGCAGAGCCAATGTGTTTTTATTCAGATCTTTTAATGGCGATGACTTAAATTCTATGGGTGTTGCCAGTGGAAGAGATATAAGTGTAAGAGCATTGCTTTATATTATAGCTGGTCATGTAAATCATCATAAAAACATATTAAATGAACGGTATTTATGATCTGGTTTAAAAAAGTTAGTCCCGCAGAAATAAATAGCAGGCCTGCAAATCATCTGGGCAGTTTAATTGGAATTGAGTTTACAGAGATAACTGATGATTCTATTTCTGCACGAATGCCTGTTGATGAAAGAACCCATCAGCCAATGGGAATCTTGCATGGAGGCGCATCTGTAGTTTTGGCAGAAACTTTGGGCAGTGTGGCTTCTAATATGATAGTTGACGACAGCAAGTTTATGGGCGTGGGACTGGAAATCAACGCAAATCATTTACGCCCCGTAAAATCTGGTTACGTAACAGGAGTTTGCAAACCTTTGCATATTGGTGCAAAAACCCATGTCTGGGAAATAAAATTAGTTGATGATCGGGGTAAAATGAATTGTGTTAGCAGATTAACGGTTGCAATAATTCCAAAAGTTTAAATTTCTCTTGATTAAGAGATTTTTAAGAAGAGTAGTTCTATTAGATCGGTAGTTAAGCCACAGCAACCATTTTAAATATACTCTCTTTCGGCCTGTTTTTATTTGCGGTTGAGATGGAAAAGTCC
>JBBRCI010000014.1:0-47966 GCA_038204935.1 Sphingobacteriales bacterium
TAATTACTTCCATTTTTCTATTTAATCATTTTCAAAATCTCTTCAATGTAAACGCGGTCATTTGCCAAGCGGGGAACTTTATGCTGTCCGCCCAATTTGCCACGATTTTTCATCCAGTTGTAGAAAGTTCCTTCGGGTGCTACATGAACTAAAGGACGTTTTAAAGCCATGTCTTTATAGCGCTTCGCATCGTAATCAGAATTTATTTCACGTAAAGTTTGATCCATAATATCAATAAACCGCTCTGCATCTTTCGGACTTTGCTCAAACTCAATAATCCATTCATGGCCGCCGGCATTATTTCCTTCAAAATAAATTGGTCCGGCTGTATAATCTCGGATAATAGAATCTGTTTCTAAACATGCTTTACGCAGAGCTTGTTCTGCATTATCAATAATCAGCTCCTCGCCAAAGGCATTAATAAAATGCTTGGTTCTTCCGCTAATCTGGATCCGAAAGGGGGATAGAGAGGTAAATTTTATAGTATCTCCGATCATATATCTCCATAAACCTGCATTGGTTGAAATAATGATCGCGTAGTTTTTGTTGAGTACCACTTCATCCAGACCGAGAGTTTTTGGATTTTCTTTGTCGAAATCCTCCATTGGTAAAAACTCGTAGAAGATTCCATAATCCAGCATCAGCAACATTTCTTCTGAATTTGGCTGATCCTGAATACCGAAAAATCCTTCGGATGCATTATAAGTTTCCAGGTAATACATCTCTTCAGAAGGGATCAGTTTCTTAAACTGTTCCCGGTAAGGAGTAAAATTAACTGCACCATGGAAATATAATTCCAGGTTTGGCCAAACTTCCAGAAGGTTGTTTTTGCCTGTAATTTCCAATACTCTTTTGGCCAAAACAAGGTTCCAGGTAGGAACTCCGGAAAGATTGGTCACATTAACATCAATGGTGGCTTGAGCCATTTTTTCCACCTTTTCTTCAAAATTATCCATCAGTGTGATAGACATATCTGGCGTGCGGTAAAATTCTGCCCAGAAAGGTAAATTTTTGATCAAAACAGCCGAAAGGTCTCCAAAACTTGAATCAGTATTTAATTGATTTATCTGATGACTTCCGCCTAAAACAAGGCATTTGCCTGTAAATATTTTCGTGTTTGGCCTATTATCGCAAAACAGGGTTAACAAATCCTTCCCACCTTTGAAATGGCATTCTTCCAGAGCTTCTTCACTTACAGGAATAAACTTGCTTCTGTCGCTTGTTGTTCCGGATGATTTGGCGAACCATTTAATTTCTGATGGCCATAAAATATTCTGTTCGCCTTTCATCATTTTTTCGATGTAAGGTTTTAGCGTATCATAATTCTGGATGGGAATCCGTTCTTTAAATTGTTCCTGAGTGTAAATGGAAGAGTAGCCGTATTCCTTTCCCCATTCTGTGTGCTGGGCAGTTGAAATAAGGCTTTGGAACCATTCTTCCTGAACGTCATGCGGGTATTTGATGAACAGATCTATCTGATGCATCCGCTTTTTCATGATCCAGGTGAAAATGGAATTTACTAATGTCATTTTGGAAATATGTGGGTTAAACCTTTTTCTTTCTGAGTTCGAAGTTTTGACCAAGATAGAATTTTTTGGCCATTTCGTTTTCGGCAATCTCTTGTGGGGTGCCTGTGAGCATGATTTTGCCTTCTGCTAATAAATATGCCCTGTCGGTAATTGATAAAGTTTCCTGCACATTATGATCTGTGATCAGGATACCAATATTTCTGAGTTTTAATCGGGCTACAATAAATTGAATCTCTTCAACCGCAATCGGATCTACTCCTGCAAACGGCTCATCCAGTAATATAAAATTTGGATCTGCCGCCAGCGCACGTGCAATTTCAGTTCTCCTTCGTTCTCCTCCGGATAACAGATCACCGCGGTTTTTTCGCACCTTATTTAAACTGAATTCATCAATCAGTTGCTCCAGTTTATCACGCTGATCTGATTTACTCAGTTTGGTCATTTCCAATATCGCCAGAATGTTATCCTCAACAGATAATTTTCTAAAAACAGAAGCTTCCTGAGCCAGGTAACCAATTCCTTTCTGTGCTCTCCGGTACATCGGGTCACCGGTTATATCCTCTTCTTCTAAATAAACATGACCTTCATTGGGTTTAATTAAACCAACAATCATATAAAATGAGGTGGTTTTTCCGGCGCCATTCGGACCCAGCAAACCAACTATTTCGCCCTGTTCTACATGAAAAGAAACATGATCTACAACCGTACGTTGCTTGTATTTTTTAACAAGGTTATCTGCTTTTAAAATCATTTTGGTATTGCTCTGCAATCTGGTTTATATCTTCCTTAATTTATTCTGATGCCTTTAATATTTAACTGAAGCGAACGGCGGTCTCTCCAGTTATTTTCTTCAATGCAAAAGCAAATGTCAAAACTTATGCCCTGATTAATTTGCGGTAAATATTCAGCAAGTCCAAATCCAATACAGTCAAACCGGTGAGAACCTTCCTGAAAGACACACATTTTTAAGTGCTTGTTTCCAACCTCGGTTGCCTGTCCTAATAGTTTCACATTTTTGGATAAAAATATCGGCGACATGTTTTGCGGTCCGAAAGGTTCAAACTGATTTAATATTCTGAAAAATTTTGAATCCAGATCGATTAATTTCAACTCGGCATCTATAGGAATTTGCTGAATTAATAATTCATCCGGAATACTTGCCGAAACTACTTCCTCAAATTTAGCCTGAAATGCCGGAATATTTTCAGTCTTCATAGTTAAACCCGCAGCGTATTTATGCCCGCCAAATTGTTCCAGCAGATCACTGCATTCACTTAAAGCTTCATACAAATCAAATCCTAAAACTGATCTGGCCGAACCGGCAACATGTCCGTTAGATGCCGTTAAGACAACCGTTGGCCGGTAATATTTTTCCGTTAAACGAGATGCCACTATACCAATTACACCTTTATGCCAGTTCTCATTATAAACAACCGTAGTTTTTCGCCCGATTAAATCAATATCATTATCAATTACAGCAAGCGCCTGTTCTGTAATAGAACTATCGTGAATTTTTCGTTCGCTATTTTTTTGATTTATTATTTGTCCGCGTTCAAATGCATAGGCATCGTCTTCGGCAATTAACAATTTTACAGAATGCTTCGCGTCGTCGATTCTGCCTGCCGCATTTATGCGTGGCCCGATCATAAACACGACATCCGTAATGGTGAAATTTTCTTTTTTTCCGGCAATATCTATTAATGCCGAAAGACCTTTGCAAGGTTCGGTATTTAATCTTTTTAAACCATGCCAGGCCAGAATTCTATTTTCGCCCGTTATGGGTACAATATCTGACGCAATACTTACCGCAACCAGATCTAAGAAGCAGAGAATTTCTTCAAAAGGAATATCCTTGTATTGGCACCATGCCTGAACCAGCTTAAATCCAATTCCGCAACCTGATAATTCTTTGTAAGGATAATCGCAGTCAGACCTTTTTGGATCTAAAACCGCAACTGCTTCAGGTAATTTTTCTCCAGGAAGATGATGGTCGCAAATAATAAAATCTATGCTTAATTGATTCGCGTATGCAATTTTATCTATTGACTTAATGCCGCAATCCAGAGCAATTATTAAGCTGAAACCATTTTTTGCAGCATAATCAATTCCCTGTGTAGAAATTCCATATCCCTCAGCATACCTGTCGGGAATATAATATTCTATCTCCTCATGATATTTTTTGAAAAAGCTGTAGACCAGTGCAACAGAAGTGGTACCATCAACATCATAATCTCCATAGATCATAATCTTTTCTTTAGCTGCAATGGCATTTTCTATTCGCTGAATAGCTTTTTCCATGTCGGCCATTAAAAAGGGATCGTGCAGCGAACGTAAATCCGGGCGGAAAAAGAATTTAGCTTCTTCGTAATTATGAATTCCCCTCTTTGCCAGCAGGCTTGCTAGAACGTGGTTAATTTTTAAAGTTTCCTGTAATTCTGCTATAGTTTCCGAATCTTCTGAACCACTTTCCACCCACCTTTTTTGCATATATTTGCTCTTCTTAAATCGTAAAAATAACTATTTAACCCAATAAACCACAAAAAACGTTGAAAGCCGCAGCACTGTACGAAGGATCTTATTCTGTAGATATTTCCAAAAAATTTGTTCCATTTGACCCTTCCATTCATTCGGCAAAAGACCGGCCTGCCTCTTTATTTATTTACGTTCAGCCGTTTATAGTTAAAACCAACAATGATTTAATTGTGCTGGATACAGGTTTGGGGTATAAAAATAGCCAGGGTAATTTAATTCTGCATGAAAATATTAAAAAAGAAGGCTTCTCTCCGGATGATGTAACACTGGTTTTAATGTCGCATTTGCACTTTGATCATGCCGGAGGTATGGTTATAGAAAAAGACGGAAATCTGGAACTAAGTTTCCCAAATGCAGAATATGTTATACAACGCGGCGAATGGGAGAGTGCATACAGCAAGCCATCCAAATCATACAAAACAGAAATTTTTGATGTGTTGCAAAGAAGTAACAGTGTTCGTTTTGTAGAAGGAAGCGGTCAGCTAAACTCAGAAATAAGTTATGAACTTACAGGCGGTCATTGCGAGTACCACCAAGTTTTCCTGATAAGGGAAAATGATGAAGTGATATTTTTTGGTGGTGATATTTTGCCTGAACCCGAACAGCTTTTAAGAAAGTTTGTCGCTAAATATGATTTTGACGGACGGAAAGCCTTAGAATTAAGATTAGATTATGGCAAGCGTGCGGCAGAAGGAAACTGGGACTGTTTGTTTTATCATGCAAAAAGCCAGGCAATAGCTAAAGTTGCTTTGGAAAATGATGCATTTAAGATACTGCCTTCTTAAAAATTCCTAAATTATGAAGATTTTCATTCAGCACATCTAAGGTAATTGGCTTGGAAATAAAGCTTCTAACCTCCGGATATTGTTTAGATTTTTCAATGTCTGATTTATGCACAGAGGACGAAAGCATATGTACCGGAATTGAATTTTCGAGCACAAAACCATCCTGTTTTAACTCATCCAATAAATCCCAGCCAGTCATTAACGGCATATTAATATCCAGTAAAATCATGTCAATTGGTTTATCTCCTCGGATACAATCTTTAATATAGTCTAATGCAGCATGCGCATCCACGCAAGTATGGGTAATAACCTGATGATCGCATTTATTGATTAAATGCTTCAATAAAAAATTATTGATATCGTTATCGTCAACTAATAGTAAATGGATCATACGGAGAGAGTTAAGTTTTTATTCAAACCTATTTTAAATATTGTACCCTCGTTTATACGGCTTTTCGCAGAAATGGTTCCGATTAGAAATTCAATTTCTAAATTGATGATATAGCGGATCCCGCCTAAAGTATTAAGCAAAAAAAAAGTCCCATGCTTTAAAAGCAAAGGACTGAAAGTATAAAATCTAAATTCTTAGATTATTTTTTTGCTACCAGATTGATAGATAATTCGAAATCATCTTCAATGGCTTTATCGCCAATATCGTTAAAAAAGCTTTTAGAACCGTATCTGATATCGTACTTAGCACGATTAACTTTAACTCCTTTAGCAACCGCAACAACTGTATTGCCTTGCTTTTTAACACTTGCCGGAAAACTTAATGGTTGTGAAATTCCTTTAATTGTTAAATCGCCTGTTACATTAATTCTTCCTGAACCTGCTGCAGTAACTTTAGTGATTTGAAATTTTGCCTGCGGATTTTTTTCGACAGAGAAAAAATCTTCAGTTTTTAAGTGACCTGTTAATCTATCATTATCAGAAGTTAAAGAAGTCATATCTATTAAAAATGAACCACCTTTAACCGCATCGCCTGCTAAAATAAGCTCACCGGAAGTAATCTCAATTTTCCCAGTATGCTCACCAGTAACTTTACGGCCAATCCAATCTATAGACGAACGCTCTGTATCTACTTTAAAAGTTTGTGTGCTAACAGGATTTGTAAAAGCTGTAAACAATACAATTCCTGCTGAAAAGGTTAAAGCTGCGATAATTTTTTTCATGATTTCAGATAAAATTTAGAAACAAAAGTATTCTTTTAAAATAAATGTTTAAACATTTAACCATTATTTTAAACAGATATTACTTAGGTCTGACAGATACTTTCGAGGGTTTTTGGTGTGAATTATAGAAATAAATACGGAATGAGGTTCCCTGATTTACAACACTTTCCAGCTCAATTTTTCCATCCATAGCTTCAACCTGAGATTTAACAATATATAATCCCAATCCTTTGCCTTCTACATTGGCATGGAACCGCTGATACAAACCGAATACTTTATTCTGAAACCTGTCTAAATCAATACCACTGCCATTATCCGTAAAAGTAAAAATTACAAAATCTTTGGTTAATTGGGTTTTCAGTCTGATAATCAATTTTCTTTCCGCAGACCGATATTTTATAGCATTGGTAAATAAGTTTATAAGAATACTTGTGAGGTAGCGTTTAGGAAAATAAATAGTACCTATCTCCGTAAAGTCTGTTTCTATAAGTGCGCCAGAATCTTTTACCTGCTTTTCAATGCTTAATAAAGTATTATTCACTTCTGTTTGAAGTTTAAGATCTGATTTACCGGTATCCTCACATGATTTGCTGGATACAATTTCTACCAGATCATTCAATGTACTATCCAGTTGCGAAACAGATTGCCTGATCTTTACATTAACTTCTTCTTCCAACTCTTCTGGCAAACCGTCTTCCTGAAGCATTTCTGTCAGGCTTCGTAAATTTACCACCGGAGCTCTTAAATTATGGGAAGTGATATAAGCGAATTTTTCCAGTTCGCCGTTCTTTTTCAAAAGTTCTTTGGTAATTTCCTGTAACTCTAATTCTTTTTGTTTTAAAGAATCAATATCAAGATGCATTCCGGTAATATTTACAGGTTTACCATGCTCATCGCGACTGGTAATTTTGCGGAAAGAAAGCAGCCAGCGCCAATCGCCATTACTTGTTTTAACCCGATACGTTACCGAATTAGAAGAAGCTTTGGAGGCAATAAATTCATCGTTTATTTTATCAATTCTGATTTTATCCTCCGGATGAATCAGGGAATTCCAATAGGTTAAATCCTGAAATGAATCGTCCCATTCATAACCCAACTGATTAATTATCCAACGCTGATTTAAGTGTGCTTTATTATTTTGCATATCCAGCTCCCATAAACCTAAACCTGCAGCTTCAATTGCAAGCTCCAAACGTTCTTCTGCTTTTTTGCGGTCTTCGTTTTCTTTTCGCAATGCGGAAGTTTGTGTCAGAACCCGTCGTCTTAAACTCCAGTTCAAAACCATGGCGATAACAAATAAAACACTGCCAACAGTAAGTGTATAAATGAGAATATCAAACCAGGCTTTGTTTTTTTTTACTCCGGACTCAAAAAGAAAATCTTTAAGAGTGATTGATTTGCTGGCCAGATTTAAATCCTGGTAAACCTGAAGCATATTATGCCATCTGCCGGCATTCATATGACCTATTTCTACAAATTTGGGTAGAATTAGCTTTTCAAGTTCTTTGGCTTCATCAAGCAAATTATTTTTAGTAATTCCTCTGTTTTCAACATTCGGGAGAGTTAAAATGTAATCAGCCATTTTATCTTCATGTTTCAAAGCATATTCCCATCCACGGCGTGTGGCACGGTTAAAGGCTTCAATAATCTCCGGCGAATCTGTAGCAAACTTCCTGCTTGTAAAAACTACATCACCATAAAAATCCACTCCATAATCGATGGGTTTCATGATGACAGGATCAACACCCATGGCTCTCAATCTTGTGGGCTGGGAGGTGATATACGTAATTACCGCATCGGCTTTGCCATCTATAATATCTTCAGAATCTTTATTGCGGGGAAAAATTTTAGTTTTTTTGATGGAAATACCTTCTTTCAGCATAATGGCTTTAAAAATATTCCATCCCTGATCATTTAAAGCCATTACTTTTTTACCAACCAAATCGCTGGGTCGGCGAATATTACTTTCCGGCAAAGAAAATACACCATATGGCGTACTTTGTAAAGTGGCAAATATGGCAACCAGAGGATGTTCTTTAGAACTTTTGAATAAAATTTCGGGATCATAGATGCCAAAATCGGCTTTGGCCGAATTGATCATATCAATAGGAGAAATATCTTTTCCACCTTCTAATATTTCCAGGTTTATTCCTTCAGATTCGTAATATCCATTAATTTTTGCGGCATAATATCCGGCAAATTGAAACTGGTGATTCCATTTAAGTTGAAGTTTCAGTGAAACATTCTGCGCATTTGCACTCTGACTTAAAAGGATTGTTCCAAGGACTACAAGAAACTGAAATTTTAATAAAAAACGCATGAATTACTTATACCGGTAAAAAATAATTAAGATTCAAACTTAGTATTTTATTGGTTTTAGATTTTTGAAGGTGTTTTATAGGGTAATTTTTTTAGCTGGCTTATTTCTTTCATCATCCTTACACTTCAAAAAAAACCCTGAAGCTTTTGCTCTTCAGGGATTTAAGTTTTTATTGGTTAGCTAAACAAGCTGATCCTCGTAACTTTCAATAGGAGGGCATGAGCAAATCAACGTTCTGTCGCCGTAGGTGTCATTTACCCGACCAACAGAAGGCCAGAATTTGTAATGAGCTACATAAGGCAAAGGAAAAGCTGCTGTCTGACGGGAATATGGATGATCCCACTCGTCTGCAGTTACAACCGCTGATGTATGCGGTGCATTTTTCAATGGATTATTTACCTTATCGGCGATGCCTTTTTCTACTTCTTCAATTTCCGAACGTATGGAGATCATGGCATCGCAAAAACGATCTAATTCATGCTTCGGCTCAGATTCTGTAGGTTCAACCATCAATGTTCCGGCTACCGGGAAAGAAACGGTTGGCGCATGGAAACCATAATCCATTAATCTTTTCGCGATGTCAGAAACTTCAATACCAAATGATTTGAAAGAACGACAATCTAAAATCATTTCATGTGCGCATCTTCCTTTTGATCCGGAATATAAAACCGGGTATGAATTTTCCAGACGTGCTTTGATGTAGTTCGCATTCAAGATAGCATATTTGGTCGCATTAGCTAAACCTTCGCCGCCCATCATGGCAATATATGCATGAGAAATGATCAGAATTGAAGCAGATCCCCATGGTGCAGAAGAAACCGCAGGAATGGATTTTTCATGGTTAATATCTACAACACTATGTCCCGGAAGGTAATTAACCAGGTGTTTTGCAACACCAATTGGTCCCATTCCCGGGCCACCGCCACCATGCGGAATACAAAATGTTTTATGCAGGTTAAGGTGACAAACATCGGCACCAATGTTAGCCGGGCTGGTTAAACCAACTTGCGCATTCATATTTGCTCCGTCCATGTAAACCTGTCCTCCATTATCGTGTATAATCTGGCAAACTTCGATGATGCTTTCCTCAAAAACTCCGTGAGTTGAAGGGTAAGTCACCATCAGGCATGAAAGATCATTTTTATGCTCTTCTGCTTTTGCTCTGAGATCATTTACATCAATATTTCCGCGTTCGTCGCATTTTGTAACCACTATTTTCATTCCGGCCATAGCCGCAGAAGCAGGATTTGTTCCGTGTGCAGAAGATGGAATAATGGCCACATTTCGATGAGAATCTCCGCGATCCATGTGATACGCACGAATAACCATTAATCCGGCATATTCGCCCTGAGCGCCCGCATTTGGCTGTAAGCTCATGGCTGCAAAACCGGTGATTTCGCTAAGCCAATTGTTCAGTTCGTTAAATATCTGCATATATCCGCCAACCTGATCAATAGGAGCGAAGGGATGCATTTTACTGAACTCCGCCCATGTTACCGGAATCATTTCTGTGGTTGCATTCAGCTTCATGGTGCAAGAACCCAGAGCAATCATCGAGTGACATAAAGAAAGATCTTTTGTCTCCAATGATTTAATATAACGCAGCATTTCATGCTCTGAATAATGCGTGTTAAATACCGGATGCGTTAAAAATTCTGATTTACGGATCAATTCTGAAGGGATCTGAGAATTAACAGTAGATTTTAAATCATCAATATCGAGGTCATGCAAAGTTTTTCCTTTCACTTTCGCGAAAAGTCGGACTAAGATTAAAACATCTTCAACAGAAGTAGTTTCATCCAAAGAGATATTAACTAAAGAACCTTTATAATTGAAATTAACCTCGTTATTTATCGCTTCCGCGTGAATTGAATTTAACAGATCGCCTAATTCTAACTGAATTGTATCGAAGAAAAATTCGTTCTGCTGCTCGTAACCTAATTCCTTAAGAGAGTTGGATAATAGAACAGTTAATCCGTGAATGCGTTCAGATATTAATTTTAGACCTTTTGGTCCATGGTAAGCTGCATACATACCGGCCATAATTGCCAGTAATGCTTGTGCAGTACAGATATTTGACGTTGCTTTATCTCTGCGGATATGTTGTTCGCGGGTTTGCAAAGCCATACGCAACGCATAGTTGCCGGCATTATCAATGGTGACACCGATTATACGTCCTGGCATGGAGCGCTTGTATTCTTCTTTAGTTGCGAAGAATGCGGCATGCGGGCCTCCAAAACCCATTGGTACACCAAAACGCTGACTCGTACCCACCACAATATCTGCTCCCCATTCTCCCGGAGGAGTTAATAAGGTTAGAGAAAGTAAATCGGCAACAACCGTTAATTTAATACCTTTCTCATGACTTTTCTTGGCAAAATCTGCATAATTATAAACAGATCCGTTTCCTGCCGGATATTGAACAATTGCGCCAAACATTTTATCCGTCAGTTCAACCTCGCGGTGATCTCCGACCTGGATTTCAATCCCGAAAGGTTCAGAGCGGGTTTTTAAAATGTCTATGGTTTGTGGGAATAATTCTTCAGAAACAAAGAAAATATTTGCGTCGTTATTTTTACGAAGACTGTATTGCATAAACATGGCTTCCGCGGCAGCGGTTCCCTCGTCTAATAAAGATGCGTTGGCTATTTCCATTCCCGTTAAATCAACGATCATGGTTTGGAAATTCAGCAATGCCTGCAAACGACCTTGTGCAATTTCTGCCTGGTAAGGCGTGTATTGCGTGTACCATCCCGGATTTTCTAAAATATTTCGTTGAATAACGCCCGGAACAATTACATCATAATACCCCTGACCAATGTAGGATTTGAATACTTTGTTGTTTGAAGCTACCTTCTTCAAGTCATTCAAGTAATCGAATTCGCTTTTTGCAGCCGGAAGATTCAGTGGTTCTTTTAATCGAATCTGAGCAGGAACAGTTTGTTCAATCAGCTCATCAATCGAATTAAGACCCAATGTATCAAGCATTGAGGAAGTATCTGCGGTATTTGGAGCAATGTGGCGATGCTCGAATTTTTCCTGAAAATCTAAATTTAACTTCATTAAAAATGGGAATAATTGGTGCCGCAAAAGTATATAAAATATATATCAGGAAGGGACCTCAGATACATGAATTTGTAATTTTTTAACAACGCTAACAACAGACCTCACTGGTTTAAGAGTTCAGCGATAGCGCTCTTAAATCTAAAACATTAAAACCAGGACTCCGTCCGGTTCTATAGCAGAAAAATATCTGACTGGTTTAGAATTCAGCGCTAGCGCTCTTAAATCTGAATAGAAAACCAGGACTCCGTCCGGCCCCATGGCAGAAAAATAGTATATTGAGATGTACTTACATATAATCATGGCAACCAGATATCATTTTGGAGATAATAACAGACCTCACTTTGTAACCTTTTCTGTAGTTAATTGGATACATGTTTTCAGCCGGGAATGTTATAAGGAAATATTAGTAGAGAGTTTAAATTTCTGTATTGTCCAAAAAGGATTAAACTTGCATGCCTGGGTAATAATGAGTAACCACGTTCATTTAATTGTTTCCGCGAAGGAAGGGTTTCAGCTAACAGACTCAATAAGGGATTTAAAAAAGTTCACCAGCAGGATGATTATAGCATGCATTGAAGCCAATGTTCAGGAAAGCCGAAAGAATTGGATGATTTGGATGTTTAAGCGAGCGGGATCGAGGAACAGTAATAATAAAGTTTATCAGTTTTGGCAACAGGATAATCATCCAATTGAATTAAGTACGAATGATATGATTGATCAGAAACTGGAATATTTACATACTAATCCGGTAAAGGCGGGTTTGGTTTGGGAGGAGGGTCATTATAAATATAGCAGCGCAATTGATTATTGTGGGGAACAGGCGGGATTGCTACCGATTGAAGTTTTGTAATAAAAGGGCCGGACGGAGTCCTGGTTTTTTAAATAAGATTTATTGATCCTGCGGAACGCTTAGACCAGTGGGGAAGTTTTGTAATAAATGGCCGGACGGAGTCCTGGGTTTTCACAAAAGATTTAAGTGATCCTGCGGAACACTTAAACCAGAAATGTGATTGCTACCGAGTGAAGTTTTGTATTAAAAATGGCCGGACGGAGTCCTGGTTTTTCACAAAAGATTTATTGATCCTGCGGAACACTTAAACCAGAAAGGGCCTAATTTATTTCAATTAAAAATTCTCCGCTTTTTGGCTGTAATATTCCAAAAGCCACAATATTTTTTTCAGGAATTCCATTTGCCCGAAGGATATTTTCAAAGTCTTCGCAATGTTCCGGTAAAACAGCAACTAGTAAACCGCCACTTGTTTGCGGGTCCGCGAGAATAGTGGTAGCTCTATTAAGTTCCTTTCCATTTCCTGCAATTTTATGGCCGTAACTTGCCCAGTTTCTAACTGTTCCGCCGGGAACAGATTTTTGGTCCAGATATTCATCGAGGATATCGATTTTAGGAACTTTATCAAATTCAATAACTGCCTGCAGGTCGCTTCCTTCGCACATTTCGGATAAATGTCCCAATAATCCAAATCCGGTTACGTCGGTCATAGCTTTTACAAAATCTAATTTCCCTAAAGTTTCGCCGATTTTATTCAGCATGGCCATACTTTCCGGAGCTATAAAAGCGTGCTCAGGCTTTAGAATTCCCTTTTTCTGAGCAGTAGTTAATATGCCCACACCTAAAGCTTTGGTAAGGTATAATTTACATCCGGCAACAGCCGTAGAGTTTTGTTTCAAGTTTTCAATATTCACAATTCCGTTTACCGCCAAACCAAAAACAGGTTCCGGACAATCAATACTATGTCCGCCGGCAAGGGTAATTCCAGCTTCAGCGCAAACGGCACGAGATCCTTCCAAGACTTTTTGTGCTACTTCGGGCGATAATTTATCAATCGGCCAGCCTAAAATCGCTATAGCCAAAACAGGTTTTCCGCCCATTGCATATACATCGCTAATTGCATTTGCTGAAGCGATGCGTCCAAAATCATAGGCATCATCCACAATCGGCATAAAGAAATCGGTAGTTGAAATCAAAGCCGTTCCATTTCCCAGATCATAAGCAGCCGCATCATCGCGAGTATCATTTCCAACCAATAAATTTGCATCTGCCTCATGCTTTATAGGGCTGTGTAATATCTTATCTAAAATTGCCGGACTTATTTTGCAACCACAACCTGCACCATGAGAGTATTGCGTTAATTTGATTTCTTCGGGATTCATTTAAAAAGAATAAAGAATTTAGATTTGAGATGTAAGATTAGAGAAATTCGAATCCTGTAAAGGATTACTGGAGATTGTTATATGGTTCAACAATAATCTTGCATTGTTAATCGCATTTGTGTCAGGACAAGGAATTAACTTTACCGTATCCGGAAGTCTTTTGCTTTGTCCCGCTGAATAAGTTTTGTCGTAATAAATCAATACCAGTTTGATAAAATCTTCCATTCGGTTTTCCCGGATGGCATTTATCGAATCGCGGGTTTGTTCCGGGCCAAGTCTTTTGCCGATACGTTGTGTACATTCCACCAGAAAATCTTTATCCAAAGCCCCATAAACTTCAACCAGAAAGTTTGTTCTTTCCTGCAAAGGGATATCCAGTTTATAAACCGGGGCAGCCCGCATCTGATTAAAAAGCGGATTTGGAATAAAACGCTTGCCAATGGTTAAGCTTTCATCTTCCAGCCAAAGCGATTTAGATTTATCTATCTGGTCTAACTCTGTTGCCAGCAAATTTTCAAATTGTTCCTGACTTGGCTGCACTAATTTGCCCATAGAGCCATATGATGAACCTTGATGCTGGGCCAGATCTTCCAGATCTATAACCTGCTCACCCTGGTTTTTTAATTCATGTAATATTTGGGTTTTGCCCGAACCGGTCATCCCGCCAAGAATAATTACCGGAAATTGCTCCGTAAATTTTTCCAGAACCCAGTTACGGAATTTTTTATAACCGCCTTCCAGCAGATATACTTTAAAGCCATACAAATTTAAAGCCCATGCCATGGCTCCGCTTCGCATTCCGCCACGCCAGCAATGAACAGCAATTTTTTTATCCGGCGCAATTTCTAAAGCCTGCTTTATAAATCCCGACCATTTTGGTCCGGTAAAATCAAAACCCAGTAAAATAGCCTCTTCTCTGCCAATTTTTTTATAGGTAGTTCCTACTTGTACTCGTTCCTCGTTAGAGAAAATGGGTAAATTAAGAGCTCCCGGAATATGAGCATGTTCAAATTCCAAAGGCGTACGCACATCTATTACAGGTGTGATTTTAGCCTGTTCCAGAAAATCAACAATATTTTGGGTTTGAATCATTTGGTTTTGCCGTAACATTAAACGTCCGGCATTATGTTGCGAATATACGAAAGTAAGTTCTGTGAAATATTAAATTAGGAATCCTGTGGATCTAAGCGTGGTTGTCGTTAAGTTGTCGCAGATAAATCTGTATGGTGTTTTCAAGTCCGAAATAAAGTGCATCCGAAATCAAGGCATGACCAATACTTACTTCTAAAAGTTGAGGTACATTTTGGGCAAAATATTTTAAATTCGAGATATCCAGATCGTGACCTGCGTTTATTCCGAGATTTAATTTATTGGCAATCTCCGCCGCAGCGGTATATGGTTTAACTGCTTTTTCTTTATTGCTTTTAAATTCCTGTGCGTATGCTTCGGTATATAATTCAATCCGGTCGGTTTCTGTTGTTGCGGCTGCTTCTATCATTTCTTTTATGGGATCTACAAAAATAGAAACCCTAATGCCTGCCGATTTAAATTCGGATATGATTTCTTTTAAAAATGATTGGTGTTTAATAGTATCCCAGCCATGATTTGAGGTTAACTGCCCTTCGGCATCTGGCACCAATGTAACCTGAGCAGGTTTGTTGGCCATTACAAGCTCAATAAACTTTTTCTCCGTCGGATTTCCTTCGATGTTGAATTCGGTTTTGATCGCTTTTTTTAGATCATAAACATCCTGATAACGAATATGACGCTCATCGGGCCTTGGGTGAACTGTAATTCCCTGCGCTCCGAAACTTTCTACATCTAAAGCAACTTTTACCAGATCGGGATTATTTCCGCCACGCGAATTTCTTAAAGTGGCAATTTTGTTGATGTTTACGGAGAGTTTCGTCATGCTCAAAAATAATAAAACCCCGCCATTCGACGAGGTTTTAAATTTCAATTTAAATATGAAGATTATATATGAACAAACAAATCATCCTTGGTTTTTCTAACTTTCGGAAGATTCTGTAAGTAATCATCATCTGCACGGTAACCGATTGTTGCAATTACCACACTTGATAGATTCTGTGCATCCAAACCTAAAATCTCGTCAAACTTAGCTGCGTCAAAACCTTCCATCGGGCAGGTATCTACTTTATGTTGTGCTGCCGCGAATAATAAAAATCCCAGGGCAATATAACATTGCTTAGAATTCCAAACTGCCAATTGTTCCTGAGTTAATGAGGTTACTGTGCCTTTCATAACATCCACAAAACCCTCAATTACTTTGGGATCGATGTTTCTGGTGTCAACAATATTATCTGCATAAGCGTCAACATGATCTGTTCCGAAATTTTTAATTCGTGCAAACACAATTAGTTGTGATGCATCTGTAATTTGAGTTTGTCCGTACGCCGCTGCTTTTAATTTTTCACGAGTTTGGGCATCTTCGATTACCAATATTTTAAAAGGCTGCAATCCGTATGAAGATGGCGCCAGTTCTGTAGCTTCTAAAAGTTCTTTTAAAGTTTCCTGAGAGATTTTTTTTGCGCTGTCAAATTTTTTGGTGGCATATCTCCATTTAAGGTTTTCTATCGTATTCATTTTTTTGCTGGTTTAATATTCAAAAATACGAGTTTAAACATTTATTGTTTTGGCAATTGCCGAATGTGACAATTTGTTGATTGAGAAATTGTCATTAAACAAAAAAAACCGCCAAAGAGGCGATTTTCAGAATATATTAAAGAACTAAATCTTAGTATCTGTAAGTTTCCGGTTTAAACGGACCTTCAGGGTTTACCCCAATATAATCAGCTTGTTCTTTGCTTAAAACATCCAGTTCAACACCAATTTTAGCTAAGTGCAAACGAGCAACTTTTTCATCTAAATACTTTGGCAATGTATAAACTTTGTTTTCGTAAGCCGAGGAGTTTGTCCAAAGCTCTAACTGAGCCAATGTTTGGTTGGTGAAAGAGTTAGACATTACAAAAGATGGATGTCCGGTTGCACAACCTAAATTTACCAAACGGCCTTCCGCCAAAATGATCACATCTTTTCCGTCGATAGTATATTTATCAACCTGAGGCTTGATCTCAACTTTAGAATCGCCATAGTTAGAGTTTAACCACGCCATATCTATTTCATTATCAAAGTGGCCAATGTTACAAACAATAGCCTTGTCTTTTAATGCTTCAAAATGCTCAGCACGTACAATGTTTTTGTTACCGGTTGCAGTTACCACGATGTCGGCTTCTTTAACGGCAGTATCAAATTTCTTCACTTCAAAACCTTCCATTGCAGCTTGTAACGCACAAATCGGGTCGATTTCTGTTACAATAACACGCACACCTGCGTTACGTAATGAATCTGCAGAACCTTTTCCAACATCTCCATATCCGCAAACAACACCAACTTTACCAGCCATCATTACATCGGTAGCACGACGGATCGCATCTACTAATGATTCGCGGCAGCCATATTTATTATCGAATTTTGATTTGGTTACTGAATCGTTTACGTTGATTGCCGGCATGTGTAAGGTTCCGTTTTTCATACGCTCGTACAAACGGTGAACTCCGGTTGTAGTTTCTTCAGATAAACCTTTAATCTCAGCGATCAGTTCTGGGAAACGATCAAAAACCATATTGGTTAAATCGCCACCATCATCTAAAATTAAATTTAATGGTTTACGGTCTTCGCCAAAGTGTAAAGTTTGCTCAATACACCAGTCGAAATCCTGCTCATTTAAACCTTTCCAGGCATAAACAGAAATACCGGCAGCAGCAATAGCCGCAGCAGCATGATCCTGAGTGGAGAAAATATTGCATGATGACCATGTAACTTCTGCTCCCAGTTCTACTAAAGTTTCAATTAAAACCGCAGTTTGGATGGTCATGTGTAAACATCCGGCAATGCGAGCGCCTTTTAATGGTTTTGAAGCTCCAAACTCTTCGCGTAAAGCCATTAAGCCCGGCATTTCTGCTTCAGCTAAACCAATTTCTTTTCTTCCCCATTCTGCTAATGAGATGTCCTTAACTTTATAAGGAACGTAAGTTGTCTCTACTGATGACATAGTTAATTTGTTTAAGTTTAATGAGCTGCAAAAATACCGCATTACCGCGTGAATGGCAAATATGCAAACCTGTATAATTGTAACACTTAAGTAAAAACCAATTTTCGCTTCCGCGGATGTTTGTGTAATCCTTAGAGGAAGCTTAATTTTGGTAAAAATTAAAAAGATATGTATCCAGAATATTTAGTTGCACCGATGCGTCAGGATTTGACTAGCGCAGGATTTGAAGATTTAAAAACTGCGGGTGAAGTTGATAAGGCAATAAAATCGGAAGGTACTGTATTGGTTATGGTTAATTCTGTTTGTGGTTGTGCAGCAGCAAATGCTCGTCCGGCAGCAAAAATTGCAACTCAGCAAGAGAAGCGCCCTGATAAATTTGTAACTGTTTTTGCAGGAATGGAAAAAGAAGCGGTAGATCAGGCTCGTGCGCACATGCTTCCATTTCCTCCATCATCTCCGGCATTAGCTTTATTTAAAGACGGAAAATTAGTTCATATGATCGAGCGTCACCAGATCGAAGGACGCCCGGCACAAATGATCGCGGATAATTTAATCCAGGCATTTAATCAATATTGTTAATTATTGACGACATAAAAAGGCCCCGTTTTTTTTAAACGGGGCCTTTTTGCATTGTATAGATCTCCTAATAACCTAAGGCGAGTTCTTTAAACTCGTTTCCCTTTCTTAAGCTGAAGAAAAATTCAGCTCCTTGCTCCGCGTGATTTTTGATGCTTAGTTTACCGCCATTTTGTTCAATAAATTCTTTAGAAAGACGAAGTCCTAAACCAGATCCTTTTTCATTTGCCGTTCCCGAAGTACTGAAAACTTCTTCAGTCATTAAAATTTTCTGGATGGCTTCTTCAGCAATGCCTACTCCATAATCTTTTACAGATACCTGGATGAAATCTTCTCCGTTTTCCTGACCGGATATTTCAACGAAAGTTCCCGGAAAAGAAAATTTGATGGCATTACCCAATAAGTTGCGAATGATAAAACTTACTTGATTAAAATCACCCATAATACTCAGATCTGCTGGAATGTTATTGATCAAAGTGATATTTTTTTGAGATGCGATCTCGACCAATAATTCAAAATTACATTTCGCCAGAAAATTCAAATTCAGTTTTCGTGGTTCAGTTTGACCGGAACTTAACTGAGATTTTCCCCATTCATAGATATTGTTAATGGTTTCAATTGTTGAAGCCGTTGAAATACTCAGATTATTTAAAAGCATATCACGCTGCTCGCATTCTAATGTATCTGATTTTAAAAGCTGAATAAGATTATAATTTGCACTTAAAGGCGAACGTAAATCATGCCCGATAATAGATAGAAGTTTGTTTTTGGTAAGAACTACCTCATCCAATTCTTTTTTACGTAAAGCCAGCTTTTTAACCAATGAACCTCTTTTTATGGTTAAAAAGGCTAAAATGGCAATGGCGCTAAAACTGAATAATAGTAAAATTGTATTGATATTTAATAGTCCCGAGGTTTGTAAAAGTGGTAAAATTTGAAATGAAACGATAGTTTTTATCATAAAGGTTTCGTAAAGTGCTAGTAACGGAAAGTTTCGGCTTGTATAGGTTTATTTTTTGTTCCTAATCAATATATTACTTCTTAACGGCTATTCTTCTTTATTAGTTACAATGAAAACTAGCAGAAATATAAATGCTAGGAAGAATTTCATGACTGTGAGATTGATAAATTATTGGTTCAGGAAAATTATTCAGAAAAGATTCTGTGAATCACCACCTTATGAATGATGAAGAATTGGATGTGTAAGTAGTAGAAATATTTAGTTTGATTAAAAATCTTTATTTAATAATTTCTCAAGCTCCATAAAACTAACATTCATTTTAACCCGACCTTGTTTGGCGTACGAAATCTCGCCGGTTTCTTCAGAAACAATAACGGCCACAGCATCACTCATTTCTGAGATACCAATTCCAGCCCGGTGTCGCAAACCAAACTGAGGAGGCAACTGATCATTTTCGGTAAGAGGTAAAATGCAACTGGCAACACGTATTTTATTTCCGGATATAACTACAGCTCCGTCATGCAGTGGACTGTGTTTCTGGAAAATGCTTTCAAGCAATCTTTTGGAAATTCTGGATTCAATTACCTCGCCACTGTTTTGATAATATTGTTCGTCGAAATATTTAGCGAAAACCAATAAAGCACCTGTGCGGGTTTTTTGCATGCTTTTACAAGCATCAATTATGGGTTTTATCCGAATTAAATTATTTTTTTCAATATCCTTTCTTCCAAAAATGAATGACCACCAAGCTTTATTCTTTTGAAGCGAGGCATTTCTTCCGATTAATAGTAAAAATCTTCTTATTTCTTGCTGGAAAACAACAATCAACGCAATAAACCCAACGCTGACGAAGCCTCCAAGAATTTCGGTAAGCAAACGCATGTGAGCTTGTTTCACAATTAAGTAAAACACGTAAATGATAACCAATCCCAATAAAATATTCAATGCAATTGTGCCCCGAATCAGGTTATATGCATAGTATATTATTATCGCGACAAGCAGAATATCTACAACATCAAGAAATCTGAGATTTAGAAAACTGAAATCAAAACTCTCCATAGCGCTGAAAATTACTAATTTGATTTGAGATTAGCTGAAATGGTTTTTTGGGATGACGAGCAAAAATCAATTTGATTTCAATTTTTCTACAAGCTTTACAGCTTCAATGGCAGGCTTTACATCATGAACTCTTAAAATAGAAGCTCCGTTCATCAAGGCGATCGTATTTAGTACGGTTGTTCCGTTTAAAGCCTCATCTGCAGATATTTCCAGAGTTTTATAGATCATAGATTTTCTGGATACTCCTGCCAAAAGAGGGAATCCGAGGATTTGAAAATCTTTCAGTTTTGCCAGAAGCTTATAACTTTGCACTGGTTTTTTCGCAAACCCAAAACCAGGATCTAAAATTATATCATAAACTCCAGATGATTTTAAAGCTGCGGCTTTCGCGGAAAAATAATTGAAGACCTCATCAAAAACATCCGAATAATTGGTTTCCTTATTCATGGTTTGAGGCGTGCCCCGCATGTGCATTAAAATATAAGGAACCTTTAATCTCCCCGCGGTGGCAAACATTTCAGGGTCCATTTCTCCGCCAGAAATATCATTAATCATGTGTGCTCCGGCTTCAATTACTGCTTTCGCTATTTCGTGCCGGAAAGTATCAATTGAATAAATAGCTTTTGGAAATTCTTTAACAAGTTCATTGATAACTGGCATCAATCTGCTCAATTCGCTTTCCGCGGAAATATGCACTGCATGTGGACGGGAGGAATAAGCGCCGATATCAATTATCCCCGCACCTTCTGAAAGCATTTTTTCAGTTTGGATCAATGCAGCTTTGATATCGTTGTTTTTGCCACCATCGTAAAAAGAATCTGGCGTTAAGTTTAATATCCCCATCACTTTGGGAACTGAAAGGTCCATTAAAGTGCCCGGAAGATTTAGCATTGATTTTTGATGAAAAACTGTATTTTTATCGCTCATTAGCGACAAATTACCAATAAATTCATCTTTCAAACAAATAAATCAACATTGGCTAACAATACAGCAGCAGAGTACGAATTTGTAATAAAAGTTTGTAAGGAGCTTTTTTTAAAGAAAACAAGTGATTACGGAACAGCATGGCGCATTCTGCGTATTTCGTCTATTACTGATCAGATTTTTATAAAGGCACAACGAATCAGAACTTTGGAAGAAAAAAAGATTTCGAAAGTAGGAGAGGATATCACCTCAGAATATATTGGAATTGTTAATTATTGTGTAATTGCCATGATGCAGTTAGTCCTTGCAGAAGATGACCGCACAGATATCCCGGTTGAAGATGTTGAAATTTTATTCGATCAGAAAGTTAATCAAACCAAAGAATTGATGTTTGCAAAAAATCATGATTATGGTGAAGCATGGCGTGATATGCGGATCAGTTCATTAACAGATCTGATTTTGATGAAACTACTTCGCGTAAAGCAAATTGAAGATAATGCGGGACAGACATTAGCTTCTGAGGGTGTAAAAGCAAATTATCAGGATATGCTGAACTATTCAGTTTTTGCATTGATCAAACTGAATGTTAAATAAGTCATCTTTAAAAATGAATTTATATCTTAATTTATAAGTATTTCTCGCCACCTATGAAGAAAATTTTACTGAATTTCAGCACAACTTTAGTTGGCTTACTATTTATATTTTCAGGCTTTATTAAAGCTAATGATCCTTTGGGTTTTGGCTATAAGCTGCAGGAGTATTTTGAAGTTTTTCACATTACTTTTTTGCATGATCTGGCACCGTTTATTGCCATCGTAATTTGTACGCTTGAAATTGTATTAGGAGCTTTGTTGTTTCTTGGTTTTTGGGCACGAAAAGTTGCTGCCGGCTTATTGGCGATGATCATTTTCTTTACTTTTTTAACATTTTACTCCGCATTTTTTAAGGTTGTAACTTCCTGCGGATGTTTTGGAGATGCCATTCCGTTAACACCTTGGGAATCTTTCAGCAAAGACCTGATTCTGCTTATTCTGATTCTGTTTATTTTCTTTAACCGTAATATCATTTCGCCAACTATAAAATCAGAAAGTGCCCGTAAAGTTATTGCTGCAATTATTGTGGTTATTGCTCTGGGATTTGGTTTATACACCTATAATTTCTTACCGGTTTTAGATTTCTTACCTTATAAAGTAGGGAGCAATATTCCGCACAATATGAAAGTGCCAGCCGGAGCAGAACCGGATGTTTATGAAATTACTTACCAGATGAAAAATAAGAAAACTGGTGAGACCAAAAAAGTTAATGATCAGGAATATCTTAAAAGCCAGATTTGGAAAGATAAAAACTGGGAGATTATTGGCGAGCCGGAAAACAAGTTGATAAAAAAGGGCTATGATCTGCCTATTAAAGATTTAAAAGTTACTGATTCGCAGGGGACAGATTATAATGCGGAAATTTTTGAAAACCCATATTATAACCTCGTTTTTGTAGCCTATGATCTTACGAAAACCAATTTGCCTGCAATAGGTAAATTAAATGCTATCGCGATGAATGCCGCAGAAAATTACAACATCCGTTCGGTGCTTTTGACTTCTGCTTCCGCGGCAGACGCAGAACAGTTTGCAAAAGAAAATAAGTTGATCATGGAAATATTTTACGCAGATGGAATTCCACTGAAAAGTATGGTAAGAGCAAATCCAGGAGTTTTATTGCTTAAAAACGGAACCATTATAAATAAATGGCATTACCATAATGTTCCAACTTACCAGGAATTGGCCAACAAATATTTTGATAAAAATCAATAATGCTGAGATATGCAATTCGGAAAGTAATTTATGGATTGGCGGTTCTGGCAGGAATTGTAGTTGTTGTATTTTTTCTGTTCAATATCCTTCCCGGAGATCCGGCCAGGATGACACAGGGACAACGTTCTGATGTACAATCTTTAGAAGCTGTACGCAAAGAATTTGGTCTGGATAAGCCCATTCCGGTTCAGTTTGCCTATTATATAAATGATCTTTCGCCCATTTCAATTCATCCGGATGATTCGGCTTCACGGGAGAAATACAACTATATTAAACTTTTCCCGGTAGGAAACGATAAAATTATTGTGTTTAAAAAACCTTACTTGCGCAGATCTTATCAAAGTAAACGCGATGTAAGCAATATACTGGCAGAAACCGTTCCTAATACGTTGATCCTGGCGCTATCCGCCATGATTTTTGCCACTTTCATCGGGATATTTTTAGGTGTTCTTTCTGCTGTAAATAAAGATACATGGATAGACAGATCGGCTAATGCCTTTGCAATTTTAGGAATTTCTGCACCTTCTTTTTTCGCCGGGATAATAATTGCATGGTTATTTGGGTTTGTATTAGGCGACATAACCGGATTGAACATGTCTGGCAGTTTGTATAATTATGATCCCTTTCGGGGAGAAATCATTACCTGGAAAAATTTAATACTTCCAATGATAACTTTAGGTTTACGACCTTTAGCAATTATTGTACAGCTAACCAGAAGCGCAATGCTTGATGTTTTAAGTCAGGATTATATTCGAACGGCCCGGGCAAAAGGGTTAAATGATCGGAAAATTATTTATAAACATGCCTTGAAAAATGCTTTAAATCCGGTTATAACCGCAATTTCAGGTTGGTTTGCATCGCTTTTGGCAGGCTCGTTTTTTGTGGAATATATATTTGGATATAACGGTTTGGGCAAGGCAACCGTAGAAGCATTGGAATTGTCGGACTTTCCGGTTGTGATGGGTTCTATATTATTTGTAGCTTTTATATTTGTAGTCATAAATATTATGGTTGATATATTATACGCTTTTGTAGATCCAAGAGTTAAACTGGCTTGATATGATTGCAGAAAGTTTAAAATATACTCGGCTTGCCGATGAGATTATGATCGATGTTTTTGAGAGTAATACACTCGAACTCGAAAAAGCAGAACAATTGTTTAGTCATGTTTTAAACGCCCAACATGTTTGGATGAAACGGATTTTGGGAGAAAAAGAGGAATTGGGAATTTGGCAAATTCATAACAGAGAATCATTCAGAGAAATACATAATTCTAATTTTTTGATGATCGACAAACTATTAGATAAATCAGAAATGGAAGAAGAAATTAAATATAAAAATTCATCAGGACAGGAATTCAGCAATAAAGTTAAAGACATTCTGTTTCATGTGGTAAATCATTCAACTTATCACCGCGGACAGATTGCAACTTTGTTTAAAGCCGCAGGAATTTTTCCTCCGGTAACAGATTATATAATGTTAAAACGTCAGGATTTAATATGAGGATTTTTTTAATAGGCTTTATGGGAAGCGGGAAGAGTAGTATTGGAAGAAAGCTTGCCAGCCATATGAAAGTTGAGTTTTTTGATACCGATAAATTGCTGGAGCAAAAAACCGGAGTTCGGATTGCAGATTATTTTGCACGTTATGGCGAGCAATCTTTTAGAGAAGAAGAAAAAGAAATTCTGCAAAAAGGATGGTATCCTGAAGATTGTGTAATAGCAACCGGTGGCGGCGCTCCATGTTATGCGGATAATATGGAATGGATGAGCAAACACGGAAAAGTGATTTATTTGTCATTACCGGCAAAAGCTTTGGCAAGCAGGTTGGAAAATTCAAATACAGACCGCCCGCTGATTAATAATTTACAGGGAGATGCTTTGGTAGATTTCATTTCCGCAAAACTTACTGAACGTGAAGAGTTCTATAATAAAGCCGGCTTTATTGTAAGCGGAACGGATTTGACTGCCCAAAAGCTGGCAGATTATTTAACAATGGCTTATCAGGAAAGATAAACGGCGTCATCTTCTCCTTTTTCATCTAAAACTACTTCCACATGTTCTTTTAAAACGGTGGCAAGTTCCAGTCCGGTAAAGTCTGGTGAAACGGGGAAGATGCGGTGGTTTCTATCAATAAGAACTAAAGTCCTTAATTTCTTTAATGGCACATCCAGAAAAATTCCTAAACCGTAGGCCAGCGTTCTGCCGCTGTTCAATACATCATCAACCAGAATAATTACTTTGTTTTTGGCTTCAATAATTTCCAGATCAGTTTCTGCTTTTAAATGCGTACTGTCTTTATCCAGCTCAATTTTCATCAATTTGATATTGATGTCTGATATTTTTTCCAAAACTTTTTTAAGCCTTTTGGCGATAGTATAACCACGATCAACAATTCCAGCTACAATCAGATCGGTTTCCTGTAAATTATCTTCCAGAATCTGGTAAGCCATACGATCTATTTTCTGTTGGATTTGAACTTTATTGAGAATAAGTAGTTTTCTGCTGGCCATGCTTATTTAAAATTTCGCTTGAAATTACATAATTCAATCGTTTTACAAATTTCTTTCTGTCGAAAAAATATTTAAGCATCCCATAAGGAGAAAAAAATAATACACATGCAACCTAATGAAATTGCCGGCGTCTTATTAATTGAACTCAAAAATTGAAAACATGCAAAATTTAAGCAAATTAAGTATTACACTTTTATTCATTTTTATCGGTCGCTTCGCTATTGCGCAGGATATGATCAAAGAATCTCGTCCGGCATCGGGCTTTACTTCTATTAAAGTTTCGGGAATAGCCAATGTTTTTCTGACTCAGGGAAACCAGGAAAAAGTGAATATTGAAGTAAATAACAAAGATTTTAATCATCGCCTGAAAGTTGAAGTAGTTAATCATGTTTTAGTTATCCGTATGGAGAATAATGATAACTGGAAAATCAATAACTATAACAATGTCAAGGTTAAAGTTTATGTAACGTACAAAGAACTGAATTCCATAACCGGAAGCGGAGCTACGAATTTTGAAAGTGAGAATGTAATTAAAGGGAACGATTTTGATATTAAACTTTCCGGTGCAAATAACACTAAACTGCAACTGGATGTAAGAAATCTAAATATTGAGACCAGCGGAGCATCAAATATTAATTTATCCGGTAAAGCCGTTAAAGTCAACGTAAAAAGTTCTGGCGCTTCAAATATCAAAGCATTTGATTTGCATGCTTCGGATGTTGTTGCCCAAAGCAGCGGCGTTTCTAATACCTATATTACGATAGATAAAACACTGGATGTTAAAGCAAGCGGAATGTCTAATGTAACCTATTCCGGAAATGCTGAAGTGGTTTCAAAAAGTGTTTCTAAAATGGCGAATATTCATAAAAGGAATTGAAGAATACGTTATTCTTTTATAAGTGTCCCACACTTTGAAAGTGTGGGACACTTTATTTAACAGAGAATTTCCGACTTACTTATAAGGATAAAACACAAAATTTGCTCCTTCGGGCACTATTACAAACAGGCACATAAATTCATGTGCGTTTTTATATTGCTTAATAAATCTTTCTTTCTTATCAGGATGAATGATTCCTTTTTCAACAAATTCTTCTAAAGTGGATGCGTGAATGTTCCAGCTGGTATTCAATTCAATTCGGTCGAGAATGGGTTCGCCTAAACTAACTTCATGCTGATGGGCTACAAAAAGCGGGTAGGAAGATAATTCTTCCACCATAATTTCTACAGAAACTTCTTTGATAGAATCATTATAAAGTTTAAGGTCTTCTTCTAAACTTTTTAAAGGGTTCTCTTTCTGCGGATTTTCCGGATTCTCGTTTTCCGAATTTAAAAGATCTTTCAGTTCCATAGGTTTTCCTTCTTAAATTCTAAGCCTTTATTAAAGTTAACAAAACTACATTCTCTACGTGTTGAGTATGCGGAAACATATCAACAGGGCGAATTCTGCTAACCTCGTATTTTTCGCTTAATAAAGCAATATCTCTGGCTTGCGTTGCCGCATTACAACTAACGTACACTATTTTAGGCGATTCAATTTCAAGCAATCTTTTCACTACATCAGCATGCATTCCGGCACGCGGAGGATCGGAAATGACCACATCAGGTTTGCCATGTTCAGCAACAAAATCACTATTTAAAACATCTTTCATGTCTCCTGCAAAGAAAGAAGTATTGCTGATATTATTAATTTGTGAATTTATTTTTGCGTCTTCAATTGCTGTTGGCACATATTCCACACCAATCACATGTTTTACATCTGCAGCCACAAAATTGGCAATCGTTCCGGCACCTGTATAAAGGTCATAAACCAATTCATCGCCTTTAAAGCCAGCAAATTCCCGTGTTATTTTGTACAACTCATGCGCCTGATCTGAATTGGTTTGATAAAATGATTTTGGTCCTATTTTAAATTTGAGCGCCGCGTGTTCTTCTTTCCCTGCTGGCATACTTTCAAAAATATGGTCGCGACCTTTAAAAACGTGAATTTCCTGATCGAAAATAGTATCGTTCTTTTTTTCGTTAAGAATATATAAAAGTGATGTAATTGCCGGAAAACGTTCTTCTATAAAATTCATCATTAGTTTTACCTGATCTTCATCCGCGTAGGCGAAAACCAAAATAACCATCAACTCGCCAATAGTTGTGTTTCGGATGATCAGATTACGCAGAGCGCCTTCGTGGTTGCGAAGGTTATAAAATGAAATATTGTTTTCTAAAGCAAAGCGACGAACCTCATTTCTGATCTCGTTAGATGGATCTGCTTGCAAATGACAATGCTCAATATCCAGAATTTTATCAAATCTGCCCGGAATATGATATCCCAGCGCATTCATTTCCATTTCTTCCTGATTTTGCATGTCTTCATTTGTCAGCCAGCGTTTATCAGAAAATGTATATTCCAGTTTATTACGGTAATAACGGGTAGCTTTTGACGGCAGAATTGTTTCAATTCCGCTGGTATCTACTTTCCCTAATCGCTGCAAAGCGTCAGTGACGCTTTTTTGTTTAAAAGTTAGTTGCGCTTCATAAGTCATGTGTTGCCATTTGCAGCCGCCACAATCACCAAAATGTTGACAGAAAGGTTCAATCCGATGTTCTGATGGCTCAATCATATTGTGAATCCGGGCTTCGAAAAATTTCTTTTTCTTGCGCATTAACTCAATATCAACCACATCGCCGGGAACGGCTTTCTCAATAAAAATAACTAGTTCTTCAGATTTTCCGATTCCTTTTCCTTCTTCTGCAATATCAATAACCTGGATGTTTTTTAGAAACTTGTTATCTGCCGTTAATTTTTTCATTTAAATAAATTTGAAACTGAATTCTACCCGTATTGAATTTCATGGTTTTTTCAGCAAGCCGCAAAATTACAATAAATAGGAAGATACCCTATGCCTAATTTTTATATTAATTCAGGAAGATTAAATGCAGAGGAAAGCCCTTCCAAAGAATATGGAAGGAAAATTTGAGTAGAACCTATTAATTAAAGAAGCTTAAAATGTAGGCTAAAAAGCCGGATTTAACTTCGTCAGTATAATCAAAATGTTCATCTATAAGGTTTGAGAAATTGTAAATTTCCGGACTCATAATCGTTATATTGTTTGCCATTGCTTTAAATATAACAGTTTATGTACCAAAAACCAAATTGGTTCAAAATTTAACAAACAATTAACATTCTGTTTACCTGATTGCTGCTTTCACTAGGTAGGGTAGAATTTCTTTCTGAAAAGAAATAAAGTTTTTTCGAACATCAGAATCAGTAACCGAAGTAAAAGCGAAAGAGAAAACAATGCTTTTGCTGGCTTTAATCAGAAATTTCAATCTGTCTGCATAATGATCTGCCTGAAATAACTGAGTTTCATTAAAGGATTGAATCAGTAATTCTTCCAACTCATCAGAAAGTGTTTTTAAAAATTCCTGTGCGTTGGCTGATTCACGAATAAATTCCCATCCAATAAATTCGTTGCAAATTGTGTACGACAGCCGGCTTGTTTTTAGGATAATGTTTGTCAAATATTCTTCCTCGTTCAGATCATCGCTTTTGCTGTGCATAACTTCATGCACGCTGTGGCGGATATAATCCATAAGAATTGCATGAAGCACCAATTCTTTAGATTCGAAATATTTGTAAATGGTAGCTTTTGCGATCTTCGCTTTTTTAGCTATTTCATTTACGCTGGTTTTGTGATACCCATATTTACGGAAAAGCTCTTTCGCCGCCTTGGTAATACTTTCCTTGATTTTGTCTATTTCCATTCTAATTTATTACCGCAATTTCAAAGTTATTAATGATGCTAACCTGATATTGCCTCAAAGGTTTTTTGGCCGGTGCTTTTACGGGTGTGCCGTCATACAAAGAAAATTTTGCTCCGCTGCAAGGGTCTGTAGCCGTTAAAGACGGATCGTCGATATTTACTGCACATCTCTGTTCCGGGTTAACAGAACTGCAGCGATCAAAAGCTACAATCTGATTTCCGGTATTGTAGAGGATTAATCCGGCTACACCGTAACCACTTATTTGTACAGCACCACCCGGACTGTTTATCTGGTTGATCCGTGGATCATTTAATGCCGCTCTAAAATTTACTGCTACGTCCGGAATGCGTCCTTCTTTATCTTTAGAACAGGAAGAAATCGCAAAAAGCGATAGCAAAATAAATAAGCGGGAATATTTCATTAAATAATTTCAGATTGAAACTGATTCAAAAAACGAACATCGTTCTCAGAGAATAAACGCAAATCTTTTATCTGGTATTTTAAATTGGTGATACGTTCTATTCCCATTCCGAAGGCATAACCCGTAAATTTTTTGCTATCAATATTACAGTTTTCTAAAACATTTGGATCCACCATTCCGCAACCTAAAATTTCTACCCAGCCACTGTATTTACAAAACTGACAGCCAGCACCCTTACAAATGGTGCAAGAAATATCCATTTCTGCGGAAGGCTCTGTGAACGGAAAATACGAAGGACGAAATCTCACCTGCGTTCCTTCGCCAAACAATTCCTGCACAAAGTAAAAAAGCGTTTGCTTTAAATCTGCGAAAGAAACATTCTCATCAATATACAAACCTTCAACCTGGTGGAAAAAGCAATGCGCACGTGCAGAAATTGCTTCGTTACGGTAAACTCTTCCGGGCATTATTGCACGAAATGGTGGTTTGCCCATTTCCATCATTCTCACCTGAACGGATGAAGTATGTGTGCGCAAAGCGATATCGCCTTTCTCGCCGCCTTTTTTGATGAAAAATGTATCCTGCATATCTCTTGCCGGATGCTCTTCTGGGAAGTTCAGCGCAGAGAAATTATGCCAGTCGTCTTCAATTTCCGGCCCTTCTGCTACGTTAAAACCCAGTTTTTTAAAAATTTCTATAATTTCTTTTCTTACCAGCGATAGCGGATGACGTGAGCCTAATTGCATTCCTTCTCCCGGAAGGGTAAGATCTGTTTTTTTATCAGCTGAATCTGAAGTTGAATTTTCTATCTCTTCTTTTAGAGTGTTATATTTTAATTCGGCGTTTTGCTTAAACTCGTTTAATACTTTACCAAATATTCTCTTTTCGTCAGAAGAAACCGTTTTAAACTCCTCAAATAAATCTTTGATGATACCTTTTGTACCTAAAAATTTAATTCTGAAAGTCTCCAAATCGGCAGCATTGCCAGTTTGAAAATTGTTTATCTCGTCAGTATACTGATCTATTTTAGTTTGCATGATAATATTTGTTCGTCGTTTTAAACGATTATTTTAGTACGCCTAATTCTGTTCCAACTTTAGTGAAAGCAGCAATTGCTTTATCTAAATGCTCCTGACTGTGCGCCGCAGAAATTTGAACACGAATACGGGCTTTTCCCTGAGGTACAACCGGATAATAAAAACCGATCACATAAATTCCTTCAGTTAATAATTTAGCCGCAAAATCCTGAGCCAGTTTCGCATCATATAACATAATCGGAACAATTGGATGAACGCCGGGCTTTATATCAAAACCTGCATCGGTCATTTTCTCTCTGAAATATTTTGTATTACTTTCCAGCTTGTCGCGAAGTTCTGTTGTTTCACTTAGCATATCCAAAACAGCTATAGAAGCGCCAACAATAGACGGAGCCAGTGTATTTGAAAACAAATAAGGTCTTGAGCGCTGACGTAGTAAATCAATCACTTCTTTTGGTCCGGAAGTAAAACCGCCGGAAGCACCTCCAAGAGCTTTGCCTAAAGTGCCTGTAATAATATCAACACGGCCCATTACATTATGGTATTCATGGGTTCCACGACCTGTTTTGCCTATAAAACCGGAACAATGACATTCATCAATCATGACCAAAGCATTGTATTTATCTGCCAGATCACAAATTTTATCAAGTTGAGCAATGGTTCCGTCCATAGAAAAAGCGCCATCTGTAACTATAATCCGGTGACGTAAATTCTGTGTTTCTTTTAATTTTTCTTCCAGATCTGCCATGTCATCATGGTTGTATCTGTAACGTTGCGCTTTACATAAACGAACTCCGTCTATAATGGAAGCGTGGTTTAAGGCATCAGAAATAATCGCATCCTGGTCATTAAATAATGGTTCGAAAATTCCACCGTTAGCATCAAAAGCTGCAGCGTATAAAATGGTATCCTCGGTTCCCAGAAATTTGGAAATCTTCGCTTCCAGTTCTTTATGTATATCCTGCGTTCCGCAAATGAAACGAACAGAAGACATTCCATATCCGTGAGAATCAATCGCCTTTTTAGCAGCTTCAATAACTTTTGGATGCGAGGACAATCCAAGGTAATTATTGGCGCAAAAATTAATAACTTTTTGTCCGCCCTGAACTTCTATTTCTGCTCCCTGCGGAGAGGTAATAATGCGTTCACGTTTATATAGTCCTGCTTTTTCTATCTCTTCTAACTCGTTCTGTACTACAGGCTGTAAGGTTTTATACATAGCAATTGGTTTTAAAAGTTGTAAAATTAGCAATTCTTCAGACTTGAACTGTATTTTTAGGAGTATTAGAAAATTGAAAATGAAGATTTACTTATTTACGGGCAATTTTTAGATATAGATCCAGAAAATAAGATGCAATATTCTGAGTGAAAAGTTTGACCAAATTTAGGGCCTATTAAAGTCTGGTTGGTTATGGCTTATACTTTAACAATCTTTAACAGGAAGAGATTAACTTGTTTAGAAAATTTGATACACCTTTAATATATATGAAAATAACTTTTACGTTCCTGATAATTTTTTTGGGCTTTAACGCCTTTTGTCAAACTTATAATTTAAGCGGAAGTGTTACCGATGTTTACGGGAATCCGGTTCCGTTTGCCAGTATTTATGTAAAGAATACCAGTATTGGAACATCCGCAAATAGTAATGGAGAATACACTTTAAGATTAAATCCCGGCAACAATGATTTGATTTATAAAGCAATTGGATTTAAACAGGAATCTAAAAGTGTAATTCTAAGCGGAAATAAAGAAGTGAATGTACAATTGCAGACAGAGGTTTATGAGTTAAAAGATGTTGTGATAAAAGGTGGAGGTGAAGATCCGGCGTACGAAATTATCAGGCAGGCAATTAAACAGCGAAAAACGTATTTAAATGAAGTAGATCAGTTTACTGCCGAAGTTTATATAAAAGGACTGCAAAAATTGCTGGCTGCTCCAAAAAAGTTTTTAGGTAAAGACATCGGTAAAATAGGTCAGGAAATAGGTTTGGATTCCAACCGGCAGGGAATTGTTTATTTGTCGGAATCTGAATCAAAACTCAGTTACATTAAACCGGATAAATTCAGAGAGGTGATGCTTTCGTCAAAAGTTTCGGGCAGCAATCGTGCCTTCAGTTTTAACCGGGCATCAGATATTAAAGTAAATTTTTATGAAAATATTCAGGATTGGGAGGGACTGAGCAACCGGCCTTTTATTTCACCGATCTCAGAAAATGCACTCTTTTATTATCAATATAAATATATTGGCTCTTTTACTGAGAACGGCTTATCAGTCAATAAAATCCAGGTTATTCCACGCCGAAGTACCGATCCGGTTTTTAGCGGATTTATTTACATTCTGGAAAATTCCTGGCGTTTGCATAGCCTCGATCTTTCCATTACCAAAGCATCGAATATCAATTTTGTAGATACCTTAAAAGTAAATCAGCAATTTATTCCTGTCGGGAAAAAAGTCTGGATGCCGGCATCTGTGAAATTTGATTTTGTTGGCGGTTTATTTGGCTTTCGTTTTGGCGGATATTTTATTGCGGTTTATAAAAATTATGATATAGATCCCAAGCTTAATTTAAAAGACTTTAATGAAGTTTTGCATATTGATAAAGAAGTTTCTGAAAAGGATTCTGCCTATTGGGCACAAGTTAGACCCGTGCCATTAACCACTGAAGAAAAAGTAGATTATCAGAAAAAGGAGATACTTGCGGCTAAAAGAGAATCGAAAGTTTACCTCGATTCCTTAGATAAAGTACATAATAAGTTTAAACTGATCCCTTTTATTATTGGTAATGGCTATCAGGTAAGAAATCGCTTTAAGCGGGAAAATTTCAGCTTTAGCTCTTTAAAAAACTCGATATTTTATAATACAGTAGAAGGTTTTGGTATTGATTATAAGGTGAATTTTAGCAAACGGATAGATTCAACCCTGAATAAATATTTGATGTTAAGTTCAAACCTCAGATATGGAGAGGAAAGCCAAAAATTTTACGGTTCGTTATCGGGAAGTTTTCCGGTTAAGGAAACCAATTTTAGTTTTGATATCGGTTCAGATGTTCGAGATCTGAATAATCTGGGTTCGATTTCCGCTTTTGGTAATACCATAAACTCCTTGTTTTATGAACGGAATTATTTGAAATTGTATGATAAGCGATTCATCAGTTTAAGTGCTTCAAGAAGAGTTGCAAATGATGTTGTTCTATATTCAACCATAGAATGGGCGCAAAGAAAAAGTCTTCAGAATAAAACAGATTACACTTTCGTGGATGTGAAAGATCGGGAATTTACTTCCAATAACCCTTTTGATCCAACCACAGCTACACCGCTATTTCCAGATAATAATTCCTTTAAAATTAAATTAGGAATGCAATTCCAGTTGGGGCAAACTTATGCAACATATCCCGGAGGGAAAGTTTATTATCCATCGAATTTTCCTCTGTTAGAAATGAATTATACCAAAGGTTTTAAAAACGTTTTGGGTTCTGATGTTGACTTTGATCTTTTAACTGCAAGTTTAAGTAAAAATGATATTTCATTGGGCTTATACGGTAAATCATCTTTTTATGCGGGAGTGGGTAAATTTCTTAATTCTAAAAGTGTTTATTTTCCAGACTATAAGCATTTTATCGGAACCCAAAGTTTAAGCTTTGTTCCAAAAATAAATACTTATTTATTTCTGGATTATTACAATTACAGCACTGCGGAGAAATTTTTTGAAGGACATTTTGAACATAATTTTTCCGGTTTCATAACAAATAAAATTCCGCTTGTAAGAAAGTTGAAGTTGCAGGAGATAGCGGGTATTAATTATTTATCAACGCCAAAACTCAAAAATTATGTAGAAGATTATTTTGGAATTCAATACCTTAATTTTCGGGTGATATATGGTTTCTCTTATGATTCAGGTAACAAAGTTGACTCCGGTTTTAAAATAGCTTATGGTTTTTAGAAATATAAATTATTGTTTGAAAACTGATTTTTAAACAAATTTTCAAAAACAGGTATATTTATTGTTTAGATAGGAGCAAGCAAGTATCTATGAGCTCCACTTCAAGTAAACTTTCCGCTTTTAACGAAGAAACTTTAATTGCTTCCTTTCAAAAAGGAAGTCAACAAGCGTTTGGAGAATTATATGATAAATACGCACCAGCTTTACTTGGAGCCATCTCCAGAATTATTATTGATAGGGAAAAGGCGGAAGAAATTCTTCAAAAAACCTTCAGTTTGATTTGGAAAAAGAAAGAGCTTTATTCTCCATCTAAAGAAAGATTTTTTACTTGGATTGTTAAAATTGCCCGTTCTACATGTTCTGAAATTACTACAGCAGAAGAAAAAGCGAAATGCAGAGAAATCTGCGAAGCCATTAATTTAGTATATGCAAAGGACATCAGAAATTATCTTTTGGAAAAAAAGAAAAAAGGTGGTCAGCAGTTTGAATCTTTAATGAAGAAAAAACACTTTCAAGCTTTAGACCTAATTTACTTTAAAGATTTTACCTTTGATGCCGCAGCCAGGAAGTTGGAGATTCCATTGAGTGTGTTCAAGCTTAATCTTGTGTCTGCAATTAAAGAACTGCAAACTACTGCTACTGCATGAACGAAATTTTGGAATTTATTAAATCAGGTAAACTAGAGTCTTATATATTAGGTTTTGCAAGTCCGGAAGAAGTTATAGAAGTTGAGCTGATGGTTAGTCTTCATTCGGAGGTTAAAAAAGAGCTTGAAATTATCGAATCTGATTTAGAACATTATGCTTTCGATAATGCTATATCTCCAAATCCTACTATTAAGCCGTTTATTTTAGCTTCAATTGATTATTCTGATCGATTATTTAAAGGCGAACAATCTTTTGATGTACCCGTGTTAAATCCAGATTCAAAAATTTCTGATTATGAGCAATGGCTTGACAGAGAGGATATGGTATTGCCGGAAAATTTCCACGATATTTATGCTAAAATAATAGGTTATACTCCACAAATGGTTTCAGCAATTGTGTGGTTAAAAGATGTCAATCCGCAAGAAGTCCATGACCATGAATTTGAAAGATTCTTAATTGTTGAGGGTAGTTGCGAAATAACATTTTTAGGTAATGCTCATCATTTAAAAGCCGGTGATTTCTTAGAAATCCCACTTCATGCTCCTCATTCATTAACCTTGCATCCCGGAGTTATTTGTAAAGTTATATTACAAAGAGTTGCGGCATAAAAATTACTTGATTTTAACTTCCGAATAATCTACAAATTCCCATTCTGATTTTTTATTAGAGGTATTACGCTTAAAATTTACATGATAAGTTTTACCTGTTGCCAGTGTAAAATTAAAACTCAGATTATTTTCTTCAGCATCTTTAGGAATAAAACCAGGCAATAAACTGTTGGCAATTAATTCTATTTGCTCATTAATGGTCATACTCAAAGGTAAAGAACTAATAAATTAATAGCGCAGGAATTTTATCATCTTACTTTTGTAAAATGAATTTGAAAATTATTTCACAATTTTTTCAAATTAGAAAATACCTCTTCCGCTTAAGCTGGAGATAAGTAGATAAATTGAAAAAATAAAAAATAAAGCCATCACAATTGAGAAAATATAAAAGATGGTTACTTTTAAATTTTCCGGTAAATGAAAATGGTGCGGAGTGCGTGGGAGATGTAACGACATAACCTTAATAATTAATTGTTTGCATAACCATTATATACCTGTAAAACAGGGAGTTCGTAAAAAGGTTTTCTCGCTCAGAAACTAATTTTCAAAAAATATATCCTCAGATCATTTGCTGATCCGCTTCTTTGAAATAACCGGATATCTCATCCATTAAATTTGCAGTTGCCTCATGAGGTTGGAGCGTATCAAGCTCTACCTTTATTAACGAACTTTTATATGTAAAAACAGCGCCATGCTGATCGAATGTTAACGAACCCTGTATAAACTCGCGTTTTTCATACTCAGGCAGTTTCATCATGGATATAAAATCCAGTTTCTGCAAACTTTGATCAGCTTTATCAAATATTAGCCAGAAGAAATTTTTTGTTGGATCGGCTTCAGGTTCAGAAGAGTTTTTCTTTACCTCTAACACACTTAATTTCGGACAATCAAAAAAGAATAATATTTCAAATTTTTTCATCGTGACAGGAAATTTTTAGGTTGTGTAATACAAAATTAACTTCTTTTATTGACGTTGCATAATATTGAAGAGGGATTATTTTTGGTTCTTACACTCTAATTACCTATAATTTACAATTGATTTTTAAGTGCTTCTTTAACGTTATTTTTCCATTCATCTTTCAGTATGCTTAATACAATACTGTCTCTTCTGGTATTGTTGTGAGTTGGCAAATTACTGCGTAATACGCCTTCTATAGTGCAGCCAATTTTTCCATTGCTTGTATACTACGCAGGTTTTTATTATCAGCTCTGAATTCAACACGTTCCATTTCTAAAACTTCAAAAGCAAATTGAAGCATCAAAAATTTGCAATGTTTATTTAATCCGGTTCTTTGAAATTCTTTTCCATACCAGGTGAATCCCAGCAGTAAAGTTTTATTCTCAAGCTGAATGTCATAAAACCTGCTGCTCCCCGCATACTCATTTTTTCGTTTATCAATTATTAAAAAGGGAAACTCTTTTTTCTCCTCGCGGGATTTTACCGCTTTGGCAATGTATTGTTTCAGGTTTTGTTCTCCAGATACCTTTTCTAAAGAATATTTCCAGATTTCCGGTTCCTCATTAGCAAAGTGTTTTAAATGGGCGAAGTCACTATTTTGGAGTGGTTTTAATAGAACCACATCATCTTCAAGTATTATATTAGTATTGAAATCAAAATTGGTATTTAACATTAGCCGGAATGATAATGGTGAACTTGTAATAAAATTATGTTCTCTTATTCACTCTTTAAAATTTTGTGCAAAAAAAAAGCCCGTAAATTATTACGGACTTAAATGTTAAAATTATTTTACTCTGCAGCGGCTTCTTCATTAATAGAACCTTCTGCAATTTTTGTTAAAGCAAGATCAGTTGCTTTTTCATTATCTAAGGTTTGCTGTAACAGATCTACAATAGTAGAATGGCCCATATTTTCTGCAAACGTTCTTAGTGTGCCGTATGTTCCAATTTCATAGTGTTCTACTTTCTGTGCGGCCAGAATTAATGCAGCATCACGAATCATAGTACCTTTTTCTGTATCAGCAATAATGCTGTCTGCTTCTTCAAGTAAACCAGCCATTGCATCACATTTTTTTGCTGCCGGTTTTTCATCCAGCTCACTGAAAACTTTTTCTAAAGTTTCAATATGTGTCTGAGTTTCTTTGGTATGCTTCTCAAATGCAGCAATTAATTCCGGGCTTTTTGCCGCTTTTTGCATTTTGGGTAAGGCTTTTACCAAATGATTTTCAGCCCAATAAATGTCCTTCAACTCATCAACGAAGAATTTATGGAATTCATTGTTTTTCATTTTACCTGTTCTCCCGGTTGGTTTCTGTGTTTTTGTGCTAGTTGCCATGTTTATTTTTTTTATGTCATTAATAGATTCTACCTAAACAACTCCGTGGCTTTTTAAATGTTTATTAAAATTTGATTTTTTAAAAAATCAGGTATTTAAATTTTTAAATGTTATTTGATTGTGGTTTTTAAATTTCATTGGTTCTGTATTTCAGAAACTGCTATATTTGCGCTGCATTAAACGCTGTTTGCAACAGTATCAATGAATTTATGAACAGATACAATACTCTGCTATATTACTGCTATAGCGCAATAGAAAGTGCCCAAGAGTTTGCGGCAGATCATTTAAAATTTTGTAAGTCTTTAGACCTTGTCGGGCGCATTATTGTGGCTGATGAAGGCTTGAACGGAACAGTTTCCGGAACTGAAGATTCATGCAGAATCTACATGCAGACATTAAAGTCAGATCCCAGATTTGCGAATATTGATTTTAAGATTGATGAGGTTACCGAGCCTTCATTTATAAAAATGCATTGCCGATATAAATCAGAAATTGTTCATTCCGGCTTACGCGATCCGCATATTATCAATCCGGAAAAGAAAACCGGAACGCACTTAGAGCCTGATGAATTTTTGGCGATGAAAGACCGCGATGATGTGGTAGTACTTGATGTTCGTTCCAATTATGAACATTCAATCGGGAGGTTTAAAAATGCAATTACGCTTGACATAGAAAATTTCAGGGAATTTCCTGAAATGATTAATAGGCTGGCAGAATTCAAAGACAAAAAAATCATTACTTATTGTACCGGCGGCATTAAATGCGAAAAAGCTTCTGCGCTTTTATTACATGAAGGTTTCCCGGAAGTATATCAGTTGCATGGCGGAATTATTAAATACGGTAAAGAAGTTGGTGGAAAAGATTTCGACGGCAAATGTTATGTTTTTGATAACCGGGTTGCGGTTGATGTGAATTCGGTTAATCCGCTTGCCGTTTCTACTTGTCGCAATTGCGGAGCCATTACCGAAAAAATGATTAATTGTGCCAATCCGGAGTGCAATGAACATTTTACTCAATGCGATAATTGTGGCGAGTTACTGGACGGAGCATGTTCTGAGGTTTGCAAAACTCATCCGCGAAAGCGTGAATACGATGGAACCGGTTATTATGTTAAAGTTCCGCAACCGGTAAATGTTCTAAAAAGATCCTCAGTAATCTCTGAATAGATAAATTAGAAATTTAGTTAGCTGTTAAAATTCATTCAATCTTTCCTTCCGGGATAGATAATTGAATTTTCTTTGGTATTATTGAGGTATGGCAGAAGCTATCTTGGCTTCATTTCCATTTATCAATCAACAAAGCGGTTAGCAAACACTCTATGCGCAAACATTTATTTGTTCTGTTATTAACTTTTCTTTGCCTTTTTAACCCGTATAATTTGCTTGCCGCTGATATTCAGAGTATCGGTGGACCTTACATCCAGAATTATTCTAAATCAGCATATTCATCGGGAAACCAAAACTGGAGCATAGCAAAAGGTAAGAACGGAATGATGTATTTTGCCAATGCCGAAGGTTTACTAACCTATGATGGTAAATTTTGGGAGCAATATAAAATGCCTAACAGGCAGATAGTAAGGTCTGTTGCGGCCGGAAAAGATGGGAAAATTTATACCGGTAGCTTTGGAGAATTTGGTTACTGGGACATCCAAGACCATAAATTTGTGTATAATTCTCTAGTTCACCTGATTCCTAAAAAGTACGGATTAAAGGATGAAATTTGGAAAATTTATATTGATAACAATCGGGTTATCTTTCAATCATTTTCCAGTATTTATATCTATCAGAACAACAGAATTGAAGTTGTAAAAGGTCCTTCCTCTTTTCTGTTTCTACATAAAGTAAACAGCCGTTATTTTGTGGAGGCTATCAATAAGGGTTTATTTGAGCTTAAAGGGAATGAACTTGTTTATGTTAATAACAGCGATAAACTTGGCAATACCGGAATTTTGTCAATTCTTCCATTTAAGGGCAATCAATTGCTGATAGGCACCGGAAAAAATGGATTGTTTATATATGATGGTGCGGATTTAAAGAAGATGCAAACCAGCGCTAACGAATATTTAGAAACGTATCAGCTAAACAATGGCGCTAAAATTCAGGATAAATATTTTGCGTACGGAACCATATTAAATGGGATTATAATTATTGATGAAGATGGACGAATTGTTCAGCGGATTAATAAATCCAGCGGCCTGCAAAATAATACTGTACTTAGTTTATATGCTGATAATGAACAAAATCTGTGGGCTGGTCTGGATAACGGAATAGACAGAATTGAACTTAACTCGCCCCTGTATTTTTATTTTGATAAAACAGGTCAATTCGGAACCGTTTATTCAAGTATTATATCAGATAATAAGATCTATTTGGGAACAAATCAAGGTTTGTTTTACAGCGATTGGCAACCCGAAAATTCATTATTCAAATCTTTCAATTTTAAGCTGATTCCCAATTCTCAGGGACAGGTATGGGATTTAAGTAAATTAGATGGTCAGTTGATTGCCGGACATAATGATGGAACTTTTAAAGTTGTTAATGATCGTATTGAAAAGATCTCGGAAGTAAATGGTGGCTGGACAATAAAGAAACTTATTTCAAATCCTGATTTCGCGGTTCAGGGAACTTATAATGGCCTGGCTTTATTTGCAAAAGATAAAAAGGGAAACTGGAATTTTGATTCAAAAATTAGTGGCTTTGAAGAACCCTCCCGATATGTAGAACAGGAAAGTACAGGCGATATTTGGGTAAGCCATGCATATAAAGGCTTATACAAGCTGAAGTTAAGTACTGATTTTAAAAATGTGATCTCCAAAAAATATTTTGATAATAAACAAGGATTACCTGGAAATTATAATGTCAATATTTTTAAACTCGAAAATAAAATTGTTTTTTCTTCTGACTCTGGTTTTTACACTTTCGATGGGATCAGTAACCGTTTTAGTAAATACGAGGTTTTAAATAAAAAACTAGGTTCTTTTGCATCTTCAAATAAAATAATTGATGCCGGAATAAAGAATTACTGGTTTATTAATCATGGTAAAACTGCTTTGGTCACCTTTCCCGATCCAGGGAAAATCACTGTGGATTCCAGTTCATTCAACATTCTTGATGGGAGAATGGTTCAATATTATGAGAATGTAAACCGAATCAGCAGTTCAATTTATTTGATTAGTGTGGATGATGGTTTTGTGATTTATAATGCCAGTCAGAATTTTAAAAAAACTGCAGATCAGACTTTACCAAAAGTTTTGATTAGAAAAATCGAAGATATTACGGATAAATACTCGGTAATCAGCGCAAGCGGAAACAATGGGAAAAAATTTAAACTGGATTATAACCGCAATAATATACGAATTGCTTACGCGATGCCCTATTACCGGCAAGCTAAAATCCAGTTTCAGTATTATCTGGAAGGGTTTTCTAAAGAATGGTCAGACTGGAGTTACGCTAGTCAAAAAGATTTTACCAATTTAAGGCAAGGCAGTTATATATTTAAAGTAAGGGCGAAGATAAATGACAAGACCATAAGCGGTATTTCAGCTTTCGAATTTGTTATTTCTCCTCCATGGTATGCCAGCAACTGGGCAATTTTGCTGTACGTAATTTTAATAATAGCGCTGTTATTTATTGCCAAGCAGATTTATGAAAGGAAACTGAATAAAGATTACGAGAAATTTGCAGATAAATTACAGCAGGAACGTGATGAGACCCTGCAAAAAGAAGTTGAAGCTAATGAGAAGCGAATTGCAAAATTGGAAACCGAAAAGCTTCACACTGAATTGGCATCTAAAAGCAGGGAACTTGCAAATTCTGCCATGACACTGGTTTACAAAAATGAATTACTGCAAAAACTAAGCAGTGAAATAACGAAGCTTAAAGATGAAACCGGCAAAAAATTAGCTGAAGATCAGGTTCGTAAAATTCAAAAAGTTATTCATGACGGAATGAATGATGTGCGTGACTGGAATTTGTTTGAAAATAGCTTCAATGAAGCTCACGAAAGTTTCTTTAAAAAATTGAAATTCGAGCACCCGGATCTTGTCCCGAATGATTTAAAACTATGTGCCTACCTGCGAATGAATATGAGTAGTAAGGAAATGTCTTCTTTGCTTAATATAAGTGTCCGGGGAGTAGAAATTCGCCGTTATCGTTTACGGAAAAAATTAAATCTTCAGCATGATAAAAACCTGGTGGAGTTTTTAATGGAACTTTAGCACTACATCATTACCTCTCATCTTTCTAAATTTTTTCATAAAAAAGGCTTGGTGTATTTAAGACACTTTGTGTATTTGCATATGTTTGCTTTAGTCGCTATAAACTTTGTTTTTGGGCTCAATTAAATATATCTTTATATAGTTGAGAAAGTCTTCTTGGTTATATGATGTATTAATGTAGAGGTATTTCTCCTTGTACTTGCAGAAAAACAATACCAAATTTAACAATAAACTAAAACCAATCGTTATGAAAAGATTATCTACAATCATTTCGTTTGCGGTACTCCTTTTATTTTGTTTTACTACAATAGCTTTTGCTCAGGATCAGATTACTGTTACCGGCAAAGTTACTGACGCTGCTGACGGTGAAAGTCTGATTGGCGTTACAGTACAACTTAAAGGAAGTACTAAAGGCGTAACAACAGATGTTAACGGAGGATACAATATTAGTGTTCCTTCTAATGGCACTCTGGTTTTTTCCTACTTAGGTTATTCAAACCAGGAAGTAGTTGTCAATAACCGAACTTCTATAAACGTTCAGCTTAAGGTTTCTAATGAACTACTTGAGCAGGTTGTAGTAGTGGGTTATGGTGTTCAACGAAAAATTGATGTAACAGGTTCTGTGTCTCAGGTAAAAGGTGAAACCATTGCACGGGAACCTGTTTTATCTGCAACGCAGGCAATACAAGGAAAAGTTGCAGGGGTTCAGATTATCAGTTCTGGTGCTCCAAACAGTTTGCCAACTGTACGAGTTAGAGGAACTGGAAGTGCACTGGCGGGTGCTAATCCTTTATATGTAGTTGATGGAGTTATTACGGATGATATTAGGAATATTAACTCTTCTGATATAGTAGAAATGAATATATTGAAAGACGCCTCAGCTACCGCGATTTATGGAATGCGTGCCGCTAACGGAGTTCTTTTAATAACTACTAAGAAAGGTAAATCCGGAGAGATGAAAATTAGTTATGATGCATCAGGAGGTTTTAAAAGCGCATCCAAACTGGTTAATATGGCAGGAGCAAATCAATATGCGGGTTATATTAACGAGGCTAATGTTTATTATGGAACCGGCGATATACTTATTAATCAGCAATTATTAGATAATGGAGCTAATACTGATTGGTACGATGCCATCTTAAAAACAGGTTTTCAGCAAAATCACAATCTTTCATTATCCGGAGGTAGCGAAAAATCAACCTATTTTTTTAGCGCAGGTTATTTGCAGGATGAAGGAATTATTGCAACTAATGACTTTAATCGTTTAACATTAAGATCAAATAATGAATTCAATATCAACAAATGGATAAAGTTTTCGCCTCAGGCGTCATATAGCAGATTTAGCGTACGCGAAGTAGATTTGAATGCTTTCAATATCGCTTATCGGGCGGCTCCATATATTGCCTCTAAAATGGGAGATCTTTACGGTAATACCTCATTATCTAATAATGTGGGTAATCCACTGCTAAACCTTGAAAAAACCAATAACAGAGGAATTGGAAACAGGGTTCAGGGTACTTTTGCTTTAGATGTAACACCCATTCCATGGCTTAAGTTAAGATCTAGTTTTGGTATTGATGTTGATTTCTATAAGAATACCAATTATGGTTACAAATTCCTGAATACAGGAGAAAATAATGTTTTTATAACTTCGGGTGGAAACCAGATTCGAAATAATAGTAGTTTAGGGGTTACCCATAATAATGCAAGTCGCTATGTTTGGGATAATACAGCAACTGCTTCCAAGGTTTTCGGAAACCATAATCTTACTTTTTTAGTCGGTACAACGGCTGAAAGACAGAAGTTTAATAGTTTAACAGGATCGAGGGTTGATGTTCCGGAAAGTAAAGATCAGTGGTACTTAGCAGCCGGATCTCCGATAGGAGCAAGCAATAATAGTACAGGGGATCTTTCTACCAGAAATTCTTACATAAGCAGATTGAATTACTCTTATGCTGCCAAATATCTATTAACTGCCACTTTCAGAGCAGATGGTACTTCCAGATTTCCAAGTGATAACCGTTGGGGGTACTTTCCATCGGTTGGTTTAGGTTGGAACGTAGCCAATGAGGACTTTATGAAAAATCAGAAATTATTTTCTGCATTGAAAATTAGAGGAAGTTATGGGGAAGTTGGTAATGATCAGATCCCAACATCATTATATTATCCATTAGCAACTATCAACCAACCCTATTTCTTTAATGGAAGTGAATATTTAGGGATTTCTTTTGATCAGTTACCTGATAAAAATGTTAGATGGGAAACGACTAAAGAATATGATTTAGGCTTAGATTTCGGATTTTTGAATAATAAATTAACAGGTGAATTAGATTACTATCATAAGAGTACAGAGAACTCACTAATTCCAATTGTAATTCCGGGAATATTGGGTGATGTGGACAATCAATATATTACCAATGCAGCTAGCTTTTTAAATAAAGGAGTTGAAGCAGCCCTGAACTGGAATACGAATGCTGGAAAAGACTGGAAGTATGATATTGGTATAAATGCAGCATATAATAAAAACGAAATAACGGGATTAAACGGAGGTCAGGCATTATTTGATGGTAACGTAGGTTCTCAAGGGAATGTTACTAAGTCTGATAATGGTCAGCCTATTGGAAGCTTCTTTATTTTTCAGGCTGATGGAATTTTCCAGAATGCTGACGAAATTGCTAATTCAGCGCAAAAGGGAGCCAAGCCAGGGGATCTTAGGTATAAAGATTTAAACACCGACGGAGTAATTGATGCGAATGATCGTGCTTTCTCAGGTTCATATCAACCAAAGTTAACATATGGTGTAAATGTAGGTTTATCTTATAAATCTTTTGATTTTAACCTGAGTACTTACGGAACAGCGGGAAGTAAAATTTACAATGCTAAAAAAGCAGCCCGGGCAGATTCCAGGGATAATATTGAAACCGAGATAGCATTAAATCGCTGGACACCAAATAGCCCAAGTAATTCAATTCCCAGAGCTAATTTAGTTCCACTACCCGCTTCCACATATTTTCTTGAGAAAGGAGATTTTTTTAGGATCAACAATTTAACATTAGGGTACTCTTTACCTGTGCAGATGTTGTCAAAATACAAAATTCAAAAAGTCAGAGCTTTTGTAACTGCTCAGAATTTGGCAACAATTACAGGATACAGTGGCTTTACACCTGAGATCACGAGTGATAGTCCGTTAAGGGGAGGAATTGAATCTAGTATCTATCCTACAACCAGAACAATTGCTTTTGGATTAAATGTTGGATTTTAACCAATTAAAAAAATATTATCATGATAAGTGTAAAACAAATTTCTATCATAATATTTGCTACGGTGATGCTCACCGCGTGCAATAAAAGTTTCCTTGATGTGGATCCGCAGGGACAGCTTACAGAGGTACAAGCTTTAAGCGATCCGGGTGCCGCAGAAAAAATGGTTGGAGGAGTTTACAATACCCTTTATTTTGGAGGATTTGGAAATACCACTGTAGGTTTTTTGATGGTGATGGCAACAGATGTTGCTTCAGACGATGGGGATAAAGGAAGTACCGATTCTGACTTTGGTCCGGCTGGCGACATTGATAACTTTACAGTGAACTCGAACAACTTCATTTTAAATAATCTTTGGACAGGTCACTATTCAGCCATTGCGAGAGCAAACCGTGCAATTGATATTTTGGAGAAAAGTACTTTTGACGAGACTGTTAAAAACCGTCTGTTAGGAGAGGTTCGCTTCCTAAGAGGCCTTTACTATTTTAATCTTGTAAGGTTGTTCGGCGGAGTTCCAAAAGTTATCCGGGTTCCGGATCCTTCTGAAGGCAATAATGATGAATTTCAAACTCGGGCAACCATAGAAGATATGTATCAGGTTATTACAGACGACTTGCAATTTGCTGCTACCAATTTACCTTTAAAAAGTGGCACAGCGGTTGGAAGAGCAACTAAAGGTGCTGCTGAAAGCTATCTTGCTAAAGTCAATATGTATTCAAAAAACTGGCAAAAGGCGTATGATCTTTCATTAAGTGTAATCAATTCCGGTCAGTATAGTTTGGTAAATGACTATAGTTTAATTTTCAGAGAAAATCCTGTTGGCGGAATAGGCGGAAAAAACAATTCTGAGTCGATTTTTGAAGTTCAAACCGGTCTTAACGTTGGCGAAAATGCGGTAAGTCCGTTATTTAGTAACAGTCAGGGAGCAAGAGGGAAAGGTGGTTGGAATGACCTTGGATTCGGTTTTAATAACCCTACTGCTGATTTAGTTAATTCTTACGAAGTTGGAGACACCAGAATGAATGCGACTGTGATTTTTATAAAACCCACCTTGCCGACAAATAGTCAGGGAACTATCCTTTGGGATGGTTTTAGAATTCCTTCGCAGGATTCAGTGGAAAATTCAAGATACAGCTACAAAGCGTATCATAGCCCAATAGCAGAATCGCCGCAGATTTCGAATAATAAAGATTCAAAGCCTAAAAACATTCGCTTAATGCGTTATTCGGAAGTTTTATTAATTAATGCGGAGGCAGCGGCAAATTTAGGTTTGGCTGCTGAAGCTACCGCCCGATTAAATCAGGTTCGCTCAAGGGCGAATTTAGCTTCCTCTGTGGGAACAATAGAAAATATCTGGAAAGAAAGACGTGTGGAATTAGCGATGGAACAAGACCGCTTTTTTGATTTAGTTAGGCAGGGAAGGGCAGCTGTGGTTTTATCGAGACTAGGATTTCAAGCAAATAAGAATGAAGTTTATCCTATTCCACAGGCGCAAATAGACTTAAGTGGGGGAAGATTAACCCAAAATCCGGGTTATTAATTTTGAACGAATTAAGATAATAAGTTATGAAAACGAATATTAAGAACTTAAAAATTGGTATGATGGCTGCACTGGCTATGGCCATGAGTTTAACACAGTGCGCCAAACCAAAACTGGATGATAATTTTACTATGGGTGATCCGCCTCCGGTACAAGGAGGTTTTGTAAACTCTGATGAAATTGCTCCTGAAAGCCTGGTTGCTTATTTCCCTTTTGATGGTACCATTGCAGATGCGAAAGGTGGTGTTTCCGGAGGTGCAACTTCCGGTACAACCTCATTTGTTGAAGGAAGAAAAGGAATGGCGTATCAGGGGTCTACAAATGGATTTATAGGATATACCAATCCTGGCCCATTAGCAGGATTAACCAGCTATACCGTAGCCATGTGGATAAATACATCAAAACATGATGGAGGTGCGCAGGGCGTTTTTACTGTTGCAAAGCAGGACGGAAGTTTCTGGGGAAATTTCTTTATGATGATTGAGGGTAATAATTCAACAGAAAACAAAATGTTTATGAAACTTCATTTTGAAAAGAATGGAGCTCCTTTTGTTGAACATTGGATTGAACCTAATAGGGCAACTGTGGATGGTAAAGAAGTAGATTTCAGACCTGATGATATGTACAATGGCTGGAGACATGTAGCATGGACATACGATGCAGCTACTTCAAAAGTCGGTTGGTATATAAACGGTCAGAAGAAAGAATTGCCACCAAACACCGCTGTGAGAAAAGCAAATGACACAGGAACACCACTTGGCGCTTTA
>JBBRCI010000015.1:0-47047 GCA_038204935.1 Sphingobacteriales bacterium
GCACCGCGATATTGAGGCAGGAGTGATGCGTGTAAATTGATAGTTCCTTTAGTTGGCATGTTCCAGACAATTTCAGGTAACATTCTAAAAGCAACTACAACCTGAAGATCAGCTTGTAAAGCCTGCAATTCTGCAATAAAATCAGGGTCCTTTAATTTTACAGGCTGCAAAACTTTTAGCGAATTCTCTTCCGCGTAAATCTTTATAGCAGATTGTTGTATTTTTTGTCCCCGGCCCGCAGGTTTATCTGGAGCAGTAACAACCGCTACAATTTCGCAATCCGCTTTTACAAGTGCATCTAAAGATGCAACAGCAAAATCTGGTGTACCCATAAAAATTATTCTCATGGAATGATAGTTTAATCGTAATTGCTTATTTATAAATCAGATAATTTTTTCGCATTATTTTATATTGAGAAAGTCCGGGTTCCCAGCTTTGTCGAATTTCCTCTTCAGATTTCCCCGCAATAATTTGCTTACGCAAATCTTCTGTGCCTGCTAATTTGTCAAAATTGCCCATTTGATTACTTTGCTTATAATCGAAGAATTTTTCTTTGTATGGATAAGCTTTATACAATTCCATCAACCAGCTTAAATTGATTTTGCCGTTCTGGCGAAATTTATTGGTATTATATTTTCTCAGATCCAAACCATAACAATTTTTATCTTGATGCAAAGGAGTTTCACTCATTCCTTTAATGCTTTTTGGAGTAAAAAAGAATTTGTAATGATCTTTTAAATCCGGGTTACCCAAAACTGTAAACGGAAAATAAGTTCCGCGTCCCTGACTTATGATAGTACCTTCAAACAAACAAAGTGACGGATAAAGCAAAATAGACTGATCCGTATTTAAGTTTGGAGAAGGTTTAACAGGTAAGTTATAGGCCAATGTGTGGATATAATTTGCTACCGGAATGATCTTTAATTTGCATTTTTCTTTGTTAGCCAACCAGCCTTCGCCGTTTAACATTTGGGCATATTCTGCAACAGTTAATCCATGAACAATCGGGATCGGGTTTATCCCAATTCCGCTTTTTAATCCTGCCTGTAATATTGGTCCGTCAACATAAAATCCGTTAGGATTCGGGCGATCCAAAATCATTAATTCCTTGCCATTCTCGGCGCAAGCCTCCATAACATATTGTAACGTATTTATATAAGTGTAAAACCGAACTCCAACATCCTGAATATCAAAAATCATCAGATCAATATCTTTCAAATCTTCGGCGCTTGGTTTGTGATGTTTGCCATATAATGAAATTGCCGGAATGCCGGTTTTCTCATCCATACTATCATTTACACTAGCGCCAGCACTCGCATTGCCACGAAAACCATGTTCGGGACCGAAGATTTTAACTATGTTAACTCCAAGGCTTTTTAAACTATCAACACTTGTATTGTTACCAATTATTGAGGTTGGATTTACCACCATTCCAATTCTTTTTCCTTTTAAGTAAGGAAGGTATTTTTCAGTTTGGTCGGCTCCGGTAATTATTTTCCCTTTCGGTTTATCAATTGAATTAAAGTTTCCATTTTTTGGATTAGAAACCTCTGAATTTCCCATTATAAATGGCTGTCCGCAAGAAGAGCACGAAATGAAAATTAGCAAAGGGAAAGCTAGTGAGGATAAAAATTTCATGGGAAATACAGAGTTGAATCGCATTTGTAATAGAAGTATTTAAATGTTAGATGGCTTTTGTTAAAAAAATGCATCTTTGCTAAGGTACAAAAATATACTTTACAGGCTTGAATCTACCTTTTTTCATTGCTAAGCGCATAACTTTCAATTCTAAACGCACTTTCTCCAAACTGATTGTGCGCATTGCCATACTCGGAATTATGTTGGGTTTGGCGGTAATGATTTTAGCGGTTGCTATTGTAAAAGGTTTCAAATCAGAGATAAGAGAAAAGGTTAGAGGTTTTGCCGGTGATATTCAGGTTGTTAAATATGATTTGAATACTTCGTATGAAAATTCCCCATTTATTTTAAAACCAGCTTCGCTTAACGCGATAGAAAAATATCCGGAGATTGCACATGCACAACCCTTTGCCACAAAACCCGGCATTATTAATACCAATAATGAAGTTGAAGGCGTCGTTTTAAAAGGAGTTGATAAAACTTACGACTGGAATTATTTCAAGAATATTTTAGTTGACGGAAAAGTGATAGACTTTTCAGACAGTGTAAAAGCTCAAAAACAATTGCTCATCTCTCAATATACAGCAAACAGACTTAATTTAAAAGTTGGTGATGATTTTTTGATGTATTTTGTACAGCAACCTTTGCGCAAGCGGAAATTCGAGATCGTCGGAATTTATAATCTGGGAGTTGAAGAGGTTGATAAGACCTATGTAATTGGTGATTTAAACCTGATAAAAAGATTAAATAACTGGTCGGCAGATCAGGTTGGTGGATATGAACTGCGGTTAGAAAATTTTTCGCAACTTGACAGTACTGCGGTAAAAGTTTATGAAAATTTAGATATCGACCTAAAATCCTATACTGTTAAAGAAAGTTATCCAACTATATTCGAATGGCTTTCATTACTGGATATTAATACGCAGGTTATTTTAGTTTTAATGCTTGCCGTGGCTTTAATCAACATGATTTCGGCCTTGCTGATAATGATTCTGGAACGAACTAATATGATCGGGATTTTAAAAGCTCTGGGTAGCAGCGACTGGAGTATCCGGAAAATATTTTTATACAATGCAGCTTATCTGATTGGATTAGGACTTTTACTGGGAAATATATTAGGAGTGGGTTTAGGAATTTTTCAGCACACAACGCATTTTTTCAAACTGGATCAGGCATCCTACTTTATCAGCTTTGTTCCTGTACAGTTAAGTTTTACGGATATACTTTTACTAAATGCCGGCACACTGGGAATTTGCATTTTAGTGATGATAATTCCTTCTTTACTGGTTAGCAAAATATCGCCTGTAAAGGCTATTACATTTAAATAACTATTTCTTTTTTACAATCAAAGTTGCCGTTCTTTTCGTACTGTCTCCAACTTTTGGATAAGGATTTATTGCAGATAACTGGAGTAAATAATCAACTCCCGAAAGGGAAAACTCTTTTACATCCTCAGTTTTAAATTCCTTGCCGCATTGTCCCAGGCAAAGTTTTACAGCAAAAGGTTCGCCTGATTTGCTTACTGTAATTTTAGCCTCAGCAAATCCGGCCCAAACGCACTGAACACCTTCCGGACAACGGCTATCGTTTAATGAATCCAGAGTAACTACAAAATCTTTGTTAATTAATACCTGATCATTAATACCGATTTTAAAAGTTGAATTTAATTCCGCCGTACCCGGATTAGTTATTTCATTATCGCAAGACGAACTGCACATTATGCAGGTAAATATGGTCGCAAAAAAGAAGGCAAAAGGGGCGGATAATTTCGGATGCATAGATAATTGGAATTAATTCTGGGCTATTTTAATTGCTTCTTTTATGTCTAAAGCGGTTTTTTGTAAATATTCGGGGAGATCGCCGGTGTTGGTATCAATTCTGAAAACTTTAGGAACTTTGCTGGATCTTACAAGTTCCAGGTACAATGCACCCTGATCGGCACAATCCGGGCAGCCGAAACTTTCCTCGTTTTTTTTGTAGTTAATTAATTCGGCGGGAATGGAATTGCTTATACTTTTAATCTGCTGAAATTTATCATTGCTTAATTTTTCTGTAAACGAATTTTTGTCGCCGTTACGGATGTAAGTTTTGCTTTTATATACTCCATCGCTTTTTAGAAGATAACTGTTGGAACAATCTCCCTGGCACATTCCGTACGAAGAACCGAAAATGAGATAATCTGTTTCTCCATCTAAATGAAAAATAGATTTCTGGCAGGAAGAACTAGTAAATAAAATGATGAAAGAAATCAGGACAAAACTTAGCTTATTGTTTTTCATAAAGTTAATTTGAATTGAAAAGATAGAAATTATTATTGAAGATTAAATTATACAGATTTTGCTTCATTCCAGAAAAGATCCATTTCTGCCAGCGTCATATCCTTAAGGTTTTTGCCCATTCCTTTGGCTTTGCTTTCTAAATATTGAAAACGCTTAATGAATTTTTTGTTGGTCTTTTCCAAAGCATCTTCCGGATTGATGTCTATAAAACGGGCATAATTGATCAGCGAAAATAAAAGATCTCCAAATTCTCCTTCGGCTTTTTCCTTATCAATCATCTTGTTGTCGGCGGCATTAAATTCATCTCTGAACTCACGCATTTCTTCTTCTACTTTCTCCCAAACCTGTGTTTTTTCTTCCCAGTCAAAACCAACCCCACGTGCTTTTTCCTGAATTCGCGATGCTTTTATTAAAGCAGGCAATGAGGAGGGAACACCTTCCAGAACGGATTTATTGCCTTCTTTAAGTTTGAGTTTTTCCCAGTTTTGCTTTACTTCCTTTTCATCGGCAACTTCTACATCACTATAAATATGCGGATGTCTGTGAATTAATTTATCGCAAATCCCATTCAATACATCCACAATAGTAAAATCATTTGTTTCTGAACCAATACGTGCGTAAAACACAAGGTGAAGCATGATATCGCCAATCTCTTTTTTTATTTCCTGCATGTCTCCATCCAGAATCGAGTCAGAAAGCTCATAGGTTTCCTCTATGGTAAGATGGCGCAATGTTTCCATTGTTTGTTTTTTGTCCCAGGGACATTGCTCACGCAAAGTATCCATAATGGTTAATAATCTGCGAAATGCAGTTTCAGGATTTGAAGCCGCTGGAGGTGGTATGTTGGGAATCATGGATATGTATTTTTTCAAAAATAGAATTTTTGAGTTTAGCTTTTGATTGGGAATCTTTTCTTAATTTTAATATGTTGGTAACTTTGAATAATGTGAGCAACTCCATGCTTTTCTGCTGGTCTTAATTCTAACTATTTTCTTTTTTTGTATCGAAATAATTACACTTAATTATAACCATATGGATTTTAAATTACCCAATTACTTAATCATCATCGCACTGTTACTCTTCTCCCTTAATAGTTTTGGGCAAGGGGTTACAACATCGTCAATTCAGGGAATAGTAAGCACCAAAGATGAAGGCAATTTGCCTGGTGCTACGGTTTTGTTGAAACATGAACCGAGTGGTTCTGCTTACAGCACAACAACTCTTGCCTCCGGAAGATTTAATTTTCCCAACTTAAGAGTTGGCGGACCTTACACTTTAAATATTACATTTATTGGGTATGAGTCTAAAAAAGTGGAGAACATCTACATAAATCTGGGTGAGCCAACAGTTTTAAATATTGAGTTGTTTACCAAAGCAAATCAATTAGCAGAAATTGTTGTGATTGGCCAGACAGATGATGTTTTGAACGGTAAAAGGACTGGAGCATCTACTACAATTAATAACCGTTTAATTAAAACTTTGCCCACAATTAAACGCTCTTTCGAGGATTTTACTCGTTTAAGTCCTCAATCTTCAGGTTTTTCTTTCAGTGGAAGAAACAGGTTGTTTAACAATTTAACAATTGACGGTTCCATCTTTGTGAATCCATTTGGTTTAGATGCTGCTTTACCCGGCGGACAGACAAAATCACAACCCATCAGTTTAGATGCTATCGAGCAAATTTATGTTTCAATTTCGCCTTTTGATGTTCGCCAGTCTGGTTTTACAGGTGCTAGTGTAAACGTTGTTACCAAAAGCGGAACCAATAACTTTACTGGTTCTGCCTATACTTTTCTTCGTAACGAGCAATTGATTGGAGATAAAGTTTTTGATACTAAAATTCAAAACCCGGATTTAACTTATAACCAAAGCGGATTGAGTTTTGGTGGCCCGATCATTAAAAACAAATTGTTCTTTTTTACAAGTGCAGAATTAGAAAGAAGAAAGGACCCCGGATCAACATACAAAGCTTTACGCCCGGGTTTAAACAGTTCTGATCCGAATGTTGCTAATGTTACGGCAACAGATCTGGATGCAGTTTCTCAATTTTTAAAATCAAAATATAATTATGAAACCGGTGCTTACGAAGATTATACACACCAAACTACAAATGATAAATTTTCGGCAAAATTAGACTGGAATATCAATAAAAACCACACATTCAATATAGCATACAAATATTTAAAATCTTCTCGTGATGTGTTGCCAAATCCTGCTATTTCGGTTTCCGGCCGTGGCCCGAACAAAAATACGTTGCCGTTTGAATACAACTCATACATCATCAACAACAATATAAATTCAATTTTTGGAGAATTAAGCAGTCGTTTTGGGGCACGCTACTCTAACAAATTACAAATTGGATATACTAACTTTAATGATTTTAGAGATAGCAAGAGCGATCCTTTTCCTTCTGTAGACATTTTAAAAGATGGCAGAAACTACATTTCATTCGGTCTTGAGCGTTTCTCAATCAATAATAAATTAGATCAGGGAGTAACTCAGGTTACGGATAACTTTAATGTTTACCTCAAAAACCATACGTTGACAGTTGGTGCTAACCTGGAGAACTTTAAGTTTAACAACTCATTTAATCTTTTCTTCTATCCTGGACATGAATATGCTTCTGTAACTGATTTCTTAGCAAATACAGATGATTATGCTGCTGAAGTTCAACAGGCAAATACGAATCCTTTCCGTGCAGATAAAACTAATTTTAGTCAATTGGGATTTTACGTTCAGGATGACTGGGCAGTAAATCCCAAATTAAAATTAACACTCGGATTGCGTTCTGATGTTCCATTGTATGTAAATAAATTACCTGCACAACCAGATATTGAAGCACTTACTTTTTATAAGAATAATCAACCAATCCAGGTAAAAGTAAACCAATACCCGGATCAAAAACCGTTGATCTCTCCACGTTTCGGATTTAATTATGACGTAACTGGTGATCGGACTAGCCAATTCAGAGGCGGAACCGGAATATTTACAGGTCGCATTCCGTTTGTATGGTTAGGAAATCAATCCGCTAATAATTATATCGCTCCTTTCTATACTTTCCAGATCAATACAACTGCAAATGATTTTAAATTTCCTCAGGTTTGGAGAACAAATCTGGCATGGGATCAAAAACTTCCGGGAGATATAACCGCAAGTGTTGATTTAATCTATGGAAGAGATTTGAATGCAGTTACACACCGTAACTATAATATGAAAACGCCAACTGGGAGTGCTGATGGCGCAAACAATGGCGGCGATAACCGGGCTATATTTCAACCGGGAGAAGAGCGTGTAAATGTTGTTCCAACCAGCAGCATTAATAATATGCCTTCTTTCTTGGATGCAGGATTAATTGTTTTGGAGAACACAAACAAAGGATATCACTATAATGTAACTGCACAGTTAAATAAAAATTTCAGAAATGATCTTTTTGCAAGCCTGGGTTATTCTTATGGCGAATCCAAAGATATCACAAGTAACCCGGGTGAGATCGCAGCCAATGCATTCCAGACTTTGCCAATAGTTGGCGATCCAAATAAACCAGTTTTATCATATTCAGATCATGACTTGAAGCACCGTTTTGTAGGCGCATTATCTTATCGTAAAGAATATAAAAAGAACTTTGCTTCCCAGGTGGGTTTATTTTTTGAAAGATACCAGGGTGGTCCGGGTGAAGTTATTGGAGAAGTTGGCGGAAGATATTCTTACACCTACGCCGGTGACATGAACCTTGACGGAATTTCTGGTAACGATTTGATTTTCATACCAGCGGATCAGTCACAAATTACTTTGGTTCCAAATGCCAATGATCCTTCTGATACACGTTCAGTAGCTCAGTTATGGAGTGATCTAGATAATTATATTAAGCAGGATGATTATTTAAGTAAGAATAGAGGAAGTTTTGCAGCCAGAAATGGCTCATTACTTCCCGCAGTAACTAAAGTAGATTTTCGATTCGCTCAGGATTTTTTCCTGAATGTAAATGGAAAGCGCAATACTCTTCAGTTTTCAGTTGATGTTTTAAACATCGGTAATCTGTTAAACTCAGAGTGGGGAATCCGCAAAACTGTAAATACACGTAATCCACTATCATTTGCCGGTTATAATGCTCAAGGCGAGCCGACCTTTAACTTCCCGTTATTTGGTAACGCACCGCTTACAAAAACTTACAATAATGACATTAGCTTGAATTCTAGATGGCAGGCACAGGTTGGCCTAAGATATTCTTTCAACTAAAAGCAATAACTTATTAGCAATAAAACCCGGGTCACACCGGGTTTTATTGCTTGCAATTATTTAATCTCGGGAGTTGCTTTCCCGCGGTGACATGTTTGGCATTCTACCTGAACATATGCTTCTGTTGCATTAAAATATTTTTTATTGATTTTGGCGGTCATTCGCATCATATTACGAGCGGTTTCTTTCTCCGGCTTTGCATCGCTGGCAAAGTCTAATTTTTTGGGATTTTGCTCCTGTGAGGCGTGGCAGTGATTACATTTAACGCCAAGGGCAAATTTAAAACCATCCATGATTTTATCAAGATCATCATGCGAAATGTTTTTAGGTAAAACTTTTAAATTTTTGGCTTTAAAATTAGAATGATCTTCCTGTTTAAACTCTGGAGAGAATGCGGAGCTAATAATAATTACTGCGCAAATCAGGGTTAACGCTAATATATGCTTCATTTTAAATCATTTAATAAAATGTTAAATTAAATATCTGAGAATCATAAATATAAACAACATTTTTTTGCTTCAGCAATATTGATACGTACCGCGAATATCATGTTAAAAATAAATTATTATAAAGTTAATTGCATGTTAATATTTGCAATATATTTGCCGCGGATTTTTCCTCCGAAACATATATGAAATACAGGATAAAACAAGGGAGTATTTTTTTGCTGAACACCTGGCAGGACGCCTGGAGCATTACCATGTTTAAGCAGAAATTTATTGCCGGAATGACCATGTTTATTGGCTTGTTATGCTTTTTTCCAACCTTTTATCAATACATAGAACAACGGAACGGTTACACCAATAATGATCCGTTTTTGCATCTGATACCCGCATTTGATGTATCTATGCCCATATTTATTGTCACGTGGTTTATGGCTGTTTTAATCATCATGAAAGCCATCCAAAGCCCTTCAATTTTTATGACGTATATGTATGGTTTTATATTTTTAAATGTAGCCCGCATTATATGTATTTCATTAATCCCTTTTAATGCGCCCGGCGATTTAATTCCAATTTCAGATCCTATTGCCAATATTTTTTACGGAAACAGGTTTATTACAAAGGATTTGTTCTTCTCCGGACATACGGCTACCCAGTTTTTATGCTTTTTGTGTCTACAGAAACGTTTGGATAGAGTATTGGCAATTGTTGCTACCATTGTTATGGGATTTTTGGTTCTGATACAACACGTGCATTTTACGCTTGACGTAGTTTGCGCACCTATTTTCGCTTATCTCTGCTATGTTTTGTCAACTAAAGTTTACGAGGCGCAATCAGATCTGGAAGCAGAATTATAAGAAGACCTAAGATAATTTTACAGCTCTCAGCATTTCTCTTTTTCCCAGCGCACCGGGAGCTTTTTCAATAGAAAAATTAAGAGATTTCATAATTCTTTTTAGATTTCCGGTGATGGCGTAAGTTACAAATACAGCCCCGGGATTTAAAAAAGAAGTCATATGAGACAATGCCTCCAGATTCCACATCTCAGGCTGATGAACAGCCGCGAAAGCATCAAAATAAAGCACATCAAATTTTTTATCGGATTTAAAATCCATCAGTTTGCTTTCTGCTATTTCTAAATTGCTATAAGAGTTCAATTCAACATCTTCTTTCAAAGCATTTGAATAATTCTGAACAAATGAATGCCAGACAGTTTGCGAAATAAATTCATCATAGCCGGTCTCAGCTATCATGGAATTTTCTAAAGGGAAAGCCTCAATTCCGGTATAATTTAATTTGATTTTGTTTGCTAAACAATACTCAGCACTAAGCAAAAAGTTTAAACCGGTGCCAAAACCAACTTCCAGAATATTTACTTCTGCAGTATTGTTCTGCTCTAAAAAAAATTGTAAGCCTGATTTTAGAAATACATGCCGGCTTTCCTGCAAAGCACCATGCCGGGAATGATAATGTTCTCCAACCAAAGAGTTGAAAATTGTTTTAGATCCGTCGGCGGTTTGGGTAAAGGTTAAATGATTCATCAACAATTAATAAACCCTCGTTCCTCTTTCTACCCATTTGCTCCAGTTTTTATCATAAGTATGTACTTCAGAAGTTTGTACACCACTAGACTTATAAACCGGATTCCCTTCGTTAACCCATTCAAAAATACTTCCGTAAAGATTATAGACATTTTTAAAGCCGTATTTGATTAGCTTTTCGCCAATTTTTTCACTTCTGTAACCTACAGAACAATACACTACAATATTTGCATCTTTTGGAATATCGTACACATTCCGCATATCAAACCAGAAATAACCCACGTGGCGGGCATTTTTAAGGTGACTAACCTCAAACTCTTTAAATTCCCTGCTATCCAGGATATATAAATTATGGTGATCCATACTTTTAAATTCCTGAACAGAAATTAGAGGAACAGAATGTTTATACAAACTGTCCAGCATTTCTTTAAACTCTGGATTATGGATCTGTGCAGATGTTTCCAGAGTTAAAAAACTCAATATAAAAAGGCAAAAAAATCGCATTCAATAATTTTAATGGGATGAGAACTCAGCAACCGCCTCGCTCATATCTAAAACTTCAATAACCTCAGTTTGTTGTTCAATAATGCTCGAACCGGCAGCGGTTGTAAATATACAAATGCAATCCAGATTTTACTTTATCTGCCTATTAGCCCTGTTTTGAATAATGTATATTTATTTTTTAGTTGGAAGCAAATACTCCATTTTAAAAAGGTCAAACCCTTCTGCCCAGAAATCTTTTTTGGTTTCAATAAGTTTGAAGCCAAACTTTTGATAAAATTTATAAACAACTTGCGAAGTTCTTACCATTACACTTTTAATTTCTTTATTTCTTAATATTTTATCAATTCTGTATTTTAAAAGTTTGGTGCCTAAACCTTTGCCATGAAATTCGGGATGAAAAATATCCCAGCTGATGATAGCTATTTCACCTTCTTCTTCGTAGTTAATTCCTCCACAACCAACCAACTGATTATCAATATTTAATACGTAATAATCTTCTATGTATTTATCCAGGTATAAATCTAAATCCTGTTCTTCGTTTTCAGAAAAGCAATCAGGTGTATTTAACCGGAAAAGTGCCATTACCTGATTTTTATCTTCAGACTGATATTCGCGTATTTGAATCATATCAACTCTCAATAAACCTATTTGGCATAAATTATAAATTTTAAGGCAAAACAAAGCCGGCTTTCTCTATTAAGATTAAAGCCGGCTAATATTTATTAATTGTTTATTACCAGATTTTAATTCTTTCTTCTGGTTTTTTATAAAGTTTATCTCCCGGCTTAACATTAAATGCTTCATACCAGGCATCCATATTTACCGGAGCGCCGATAGTTCTGTATTGGCCTGGAGAGTGTGGATCAACCACAATTAATTGAGCAGCGGTTTCAGCCAGAATATTTCCTCTCCAAACTTGCGCCCATGAAAGGAAAAAACGCTGATCAGGAGTAAATCCATCAATTTTTTCGTTAGACTTACCCTGTTTAGTCATTTTAAAAGCTTCGTAAGCTGCATTTAAACCTCCTAAATCACCAATGTTTTCACCCATTGTTAATTGTCCGTTTACGTGCAGTGTATCTAAAACTACATAACTGTCATATTGCTCTTTTAAAGCTGCAGTTTTCTCTTTAAAACGGGTGCGGTCTTCTTCGGTCCACCAGTTACGTAAAGTTCCGTCTTTATCGTACTGACTTCCGCTATCATCAAAACCGTGAGAGATCTCATGACCGATAACTGCACCAATTCCACCATAATTTACGGCATCATCTGCATTTGGATCAAAGAAAGGGAATTGTAAAATTCCTGCCGGGAAAACGATCTCGTTTAAAACCGGGTTATAATATGCATTTACAGTAGGAGGAGTCATTCCCCATTTTGTACGGTCAACTGGTTTGCCCAACTGATCAATCATTTCACTGTATTCCCATTCGCCGGTATTTTTCAAATTCTGGAAAAATGAAGCACGACTAATTTCTAAGCCATCATAGGTTTTCCACTTATCCGGATAACCGATTTTTGGATTAAATGCATGCAATTTATCCAACGCTTTTTGCTTGGTTTCGGCACCCATCCAGTCTAAATTATTAATACGGATTTCATAAGCTTTTACCAGGTTATTAACCAGCTCTTCCATACGGGCTTTAGCCTCAGGCTTAAAATATTTCTTAACATAAAGTTGTCCAAGTAACTCACCAATACTGTTATCAGTTAATGATGAAATGCGTTGCCAGCGTGGAGTTTGTACTTTTTGTCCGCTTAAAACCTGGGCGAATTTAAAGTTGGCATCAACAAATTTTGAGCTTAAATATGGTGCTGCTGATTTTAAAACATTCCATTGCAGGTAAGTTTTCCAGTTAGAAACCGGCACGGCAGTCAACATACTATCCAGAGTTGAAAAGAATTTTGGTGAAGAAACCAGAATGGTATCCTGACCTTTCACTTTCATTTCCTCAAGCATGGTAGCCCAGTTAATATGAGGAGTTACAGTTTTTAAATCTGCTACCGCGAATTTGTTATACGTTTTGTACGGATCACGCATTTCAACGCGGCTCATTTGCGCTTCTGCAAGTTCTTTTTCGATATTATAAATTACATCCGCATTCTTTTTTGCATCAGCAGCCGAAACGCCACTTAAAGTAAACAGATCTACAATATAATCTTTGTAAGCATTTTGGATCTTTGTACTTCTTGCATCAGATTTTAAATAATAATCTCTGTCTGGCAAAGTTGTTCCTCCCTGGTAAAGCTGAGGAACCATATTTTCTACATTTTTACGATCCTGACCGACACCAAATCTGAACATTGGTGAACCAAGATCTGACATACGCATAATTGCTGTATGGCTGATAACTCCTTTAAGATCGTTCAGTGCATTAATTTTTTGCAGATCAGGCTTAATAGGAGCATACCCTAATTTCTCAATGGTCATACTGTCCATTCCAGAAGCATAAAAGTCGCCTACTCTTTTTTCTACAGAACCCGGAGCTGCCTTTTTATTTGCCGAAGCATCAGTTAATAATGATTTTACTGCGTTAATATTGAAATCACGGAGCTCGTTGAAACTTCCCCAGCGTGTTTCTTTTGCCGGTACCGGATTGTTTTTGATCCATGTTCCGCTGGCATATTCATAAAAATCATCGCCTGGCTTAACATTCAGATCCATGTCTGATTTATTGATAAATTCATTCTTTCCTTTTTCGGTTTGCGGAGAATCATGCTGCGCCATTGCCTGAAAGGAAAGCAGAGTTGCAGCCCCAAGAAGAACTGCTCTATGTTTTAATTTATTCATAATATAATTTAGAAAATGATGAAACATTTAGTTTATAGTGAACGAAAAGAATTTTTTTTTGGAATTTCTTAATATTTGAAATTATTAAGAAGAAACGGAAATCCAAGAATATAATGTAAATTTTACTTATTGAACCAATAAATTATCCTCCCGATTTTTAGATGATCGAATAAAAATGGTAAAATCTTTAGTTGAAAAAGGCTTTTCATAAGCAAAATTTACAGATACTTAAATAACTGATAAACAGGCCTATTATTGTTATATCGTATTTTTAAGCCCTAAAATGATGTTTAAATTACATCGAATGGCATTTTTTTACCCCTTATTCTGATATAAAAATTAATATTTCAGTTTTCATCTGCCTTTAAAATACCCTTCAAAAACGTATTTTTGCCCTTTCAAAATTTATTCCTGCAAATGAGTATTTCCAAAACATACAATCCGCGTGCAACAGAAAACCAATGGTATTCCTACTGGATGGAAAAGAAATTTTTCCGCTCCGTACCCGATGATCGGGAACCTTATACCATTGTAATACCTCCGCCAAACGTTACGGGAGTTTTGCATATGGGACATATGTTAAACAATACTATTCAGGATGTTTTAATTCGTCGTGCACGGATGCAGGGAAAAAATGCGTGCTGGGTTCCAGGAACTGATCATGCAAGTATAGCAACCGAAGCAAAAGTGGTTGCCATGTTAAAAGAGCAAGGAATTGAGAAAAAAGATCTGAGCCGTGAGCAGTTTTTGAGTTACGCCTATGAGTGGAAAGATAAATATGGTGGTATCATTTTAAAACAACTTGAAAAATTAGGCGCTTCCTGCGACTGGGATCGTACTCGTTTTACAATGGAAGAAAATCTTTCTGAAGCAGTTATTGATACGTTTATCCACCTATATAAAAAAGGCTGGATCTATCGCGGCGTTCGAATGGTAAACTGGGATCCAAAAGGAAAAACCGCAGTATCTGACGAGGAAGTAATCCGTAAAGAAGTTAACCAGAAATTATATTATATCCGTTATCACATAGCCGGGACAAAGTTTGATTCATCCCGCAAGGAAACCTTTTTAACAATTGCGACCACCAGGCCGGAAACCATTATGGCGGATTCTGCAATTTGTATCAATCCAAATGATGAACGATTTGCTCATTTAAAAGGAAAGCAGGTTTTTGTGCCACTTATAAACCGTGAAATTCCGGTTATAGAAGATGAGTATGTAGATATGGAATTCGGAACCGGTTGTTTAAAAGTTACGCCTGCGCATGATTTGAATGATTATGCTTTGGGTGTAAAACATAATCTACAGGTAATAGATATTTTAAATAATGATGGAACGCTGAATGAACTGTCAGTTATTTTGGTGGGCGAAGATCGCTTTGCGGCACGGAAAAAAGTTGTTCAGATGCTTGAGGCAGAAGGACACCTTGAAAATGTGGAAGATTATAAATCACAGATCGGTTTTTCTGAACGTACAGATGCGGTTATTGAGCCCAAATTATCATTGCAATGGTTTTGCAAAATGGACGAAATGGCCAAACCGGCTTTAGATTATGTTTTGAATGGCGAGGTAAATTTAATTCCTGAGAAATTTAAAAATACCTATCGCCACTGGATGGAGAATGTGAAGGATTGGTGCATTAGCCGTCAATTATGGTGGGGACAGCAAATTCCGGCCTGGTATTTTCAGCATGAAGCTCCGGTAATTGCCAAAACCAAAGAAGAAGCTTTAGAAGAACTGATCAATCGTGATGAAGTTCGCAGTAAAATGTCTGATGACGAAAAAGCCGGTTTCCGTAAACAAGCTTCAGAATTTATAAAGCAGGATGAAGATGTTGTTGATACATGGTTTTCTTCATGGTTATGGCCGATATCTGTTTTTGATGGATTTAAAGATCCTGAAAATGAAGATATCAACTATTATTATCCAACAAATGACCTGGTAACGGCACCGGAAATTTTGTTTTTCTGGGTTGCCCGGATGATCATGGCCGGACATGAATTCAGGGGCGAAGCTCCTTTTAAAAATGTTTACCTCACGGGAATTGTTCGCGATAAGACCGGACGTAAAATGTCGAAATCTTTAGGCAACTCTCCGGACCCGATAGAACTGATTGAAAAATACGGTGCCGACGGCGTTCGTGTAGGAATGCTTTTATGTTCTCCGGCTGGAAATGATTTAATGTTTGATGAGAGTTATTGCGAGCAGGGAAGAAATTTTGCCAACAAAATCTGGAATGCTTTCCGTTTGGTTAATGGTTGGGAAGTTGATGAAAACCTGGAAAATAAAAATCAGCAGGCAATTGACTGGTTCGAATCAAATTTCAGCAATGCTTTAATAGTAATTGAAGAGAATTATAAGCAATATCGTTTATCAGAGGCCCTGATGGGAATCTATAAATTGGTTTGGGATGATTTCTGTGCCTGGTATTTAGAAATGATTAAACCTGGATATCAATTGCCAATTGATGGAAAAACCTACCGTGCAACGCTTGATTTCTTTGAGCGTATCTTGAAATTACTTCATCCGTTTATGCCGTTTTTAACTGAAGAACTATGGCATGAGGAAGTTTTTGGCGAAAGGGACGAAATGGATTGCTGTATTGTTGCAGAATATCCGGTTGCTTCAACTGTAAATTCTAAATTGCTGAAAGATGTTGAAATTGTTCAGCAGGTTATTTCTGAAGTTAGAAATATCAGGAATACAAAACAGATTTCGCCAAAAGAATCATTGCCACTTTTTGTAAAAGTAAACTCAGATTTAAATTATGAGCAATACATAAATATCATTTCTAAAATGGCCAATATTTCTGATTTCAAATTAGTTACTGAGCCGGTTTCGGGAGCGGCGAAATTTATGGCAGGTAAAGATGAGTTGTTTGTTCCTCTGGCTGATAATATTGATGTGGATGCGGAGAAAGATCGAATTGCAAAAGAAATTGAATATTTGAACGGATTCCTTAAATCTGTGGAAGCGAAATTATCTAACGAACGTTTTGTGCAGAACGCTAAGGCAGAAATTGTAGATATCGAGCGTCGTAAAAAGGAAGATGCGCTATCCAAAATCAAAATTCTTGAAAAAAGTCTGCAGGATTGGAAGCCTGATTAATGATGGTAAATTTTAAAAAGCTCGTTCATAATATGATCGGGCATTTTTTTATTTGCCGAATCTGGGTTTAGAAAATTTAAAGATCGAATAGTTTCTAAAAGAGTTTAAATCCTGGGATTTGTGTACCATCAACTTCATTTTTAGAACAATTTTAAACATTTGCCTGAGAAAGTTCTTTATAGATACAAGCTTGCTGAAAGTCAGATAAGTGAAATATAAATATTAAATAATATCTATTATGAGTGTTTTAAAAGTAATTGAAATATTAGCAAATTCTCCGCAAAGCTGGGAAGACGCCACACAACAGGGAATTACAGAGGCTTCAAAATCTGTAAAAAATATCCGCTCTGCGTATGTTAAAGATCAAAGCGCAAGTGTTACCGACGGTAAAATCAATAATTACAGAGTTACTCTTAAAATTACTTTCGAAGTAAATTAATCTTTAAACCCAACCAAAAAAACTTTATGAAACTTACATTTCTTAATAAGGCAGTTATAGCTGCCTTAATTCTCGGCGCAACAGTTTTGTATTCCTGTAAACAGGATGATTCAAAAATCAGAACAGAAAGTCAGGCAAAAGTTACTTCGATTGATTCTGATGTGAACGTAGATGTTGCTGATGGTGTTGTGACCTTAACAGGTGCAGTTGATGATGAAGCTGCAAAATCTGCAGTTGCAGAAGCTGTGAAAGATGTAAAAGGTGTAAAATCAGTAGTTAATAATACAACAATTGGTTCGCCGGATGTAATGGTAAATTCTGATGAAGAGTTGAAAGCTGCATTAGATAGAAATTTTACAGCAAAGGGAGTTCAGGGAGTTAATTTTACTGTAGTAAATGGTGAAGTTACTTTAACAGGAGATGTGGACAGAGCAGATTTGCCTAAAGTTATGCAAGCTGCTAATGAGTCAAATCCGAAAAAAGTTATTAATAACTTAAACATCAAAAATTAAGAAAATGGCACTACAGGATAAATATAGCGAGGTAATCAATCTGGCAAAATCAAATGGAATTAATGATTTGAAAGTAAACGAGCAAAACAATGTTTTGTACGTTTACGGTACCGCACCTAATGAAGATGCGAAAAAGAAAATCTGGGATGCTTACCAGAGAATCGATCCCGATATGAGGTCTGGCGATATGGTTTTGGATATTTCCGTTATCCGTCAGTTTGGTCAGGAATCATATACTGTTAAATCTGGTGATAGCTTAAGTAAAATTGCTACAAGTTATGATGGAGTTAGCTGGCAGGAAATATTTGAAGCTAATAAAGATATCATTAGTGATCCCAATTTGATTCATCCGGGGCAGGTTTTAAAAATACCTTCTAAATAGTTTACGGAAAAAAGAAAAGAGGAGGCATTTATTGCCTTCCTTTTTATATGCAAAAAAAGGTTGCTCGTTTCCGGCAACCTTTTAATTATATTAAAATCATAAACTATTAACAAGCTTCTAACATTCCGCCATCAGTTCTGGCCATTTCCCTGATCATTTCTTTAATTTCCCAACGGGTTTTTTCATTACGGATAAGACCAAGGTTTAAAGAATGTACACCTTCATTTGTATGTACTTTCAGCTCGCAAAAACGTGTACTGATACTTGTAATTTCTTTGGCCGGAACAGAAACCATAATTCCTTCTTCCGGATTAAAATAATTTAAAATTCCGTCGGCAATTTGTACAAATGGTACACGCAGCCTGTTATTGCTCATTTTACCAAGAACAACCAAAAAGGCAATTCCAAGAATACAGTTAAACAAACTTAAAGCGGGAAACGTGAAGAAAAAAGCCACCGCAATTGTATTTAAGAATAACAATGACAAAAATATTTTCCCATACATCCATAAACGAGCATCATTGTTTGAAGAGCGATAATGCGTAATGTGTAGTTGATAAGTCATGATTAAAATTTAGGTTTGAGCCTTCGTATACGTAACTCACTGGAATAAAGTTATATCCGCCTTAAATAAATTAACAATAAAGTAAGTTACTCGCCTTTGCCGTATTCCGGGAGATCATTTATAAAGGTATAATTGCCCTTTTCAGTATCAATTTGGCAATAATAATGCTGTAAGCCATTGCTAACCATCAGGCAGTTTACTCGGTGTATAAAATTATATCTGGCAATCTGGTCAAAAGTTTCCTGTGTAATTTTTACACTGGGAGCCTTGCATTCTACCAATAACACCTTTTCGCCCTGCGAATTAAAAAATAAAATATCAGTTCTTTTTTGGAGTGAATTTAATTTCAAACCACCTTCCAGTTTTATTAATGAACGGGGATATTTTTTTTCAATGATTAAAAACTGCACAACATGCTGGCGCACCCATTCCTCGGGAGTTAAAACAAGAAATTTTTTACGGATCTCATCAAAAATAAAATACGTTCCCGACTCTTCCTTTATCCGGAACGGATAGCTTGGTAAATTAAGTTTTGCTGGTTCAAACATGAATGTTTTAAAGATGCAGAAATTATCAAAAATGAAGGATTTTTAATTCTGATTTTTCGGCGGGCATAATTTTGTATTTTGGCCCTTCGAAAAAATGAATATTCAGGAACTTGTTAAAGACTTAAAGAACCGCAAATTTAAACCGGTTTATCTTCTTCACGGAGAAGAATCATATTATATAGATAAGGTTAGCGATTACATTGAAAAATATGCGTTAAGCGATGCCGAAAAAAGTTTCAATCAAACCATTTTGTATGGTAAAGAAACCGATGTGATGACCATTTTAAATTCCGCAAAGCGATTTCCGATGATGAGCGAATATCAGGTTGTGCTGGTAAAGGAAGCTCAGGAATTGAAATGGGGAAAGGATGGAGAATCGGATAAAAAAGTTCTGGATCCGCTTTTGTCTTATCTGGAAAACCCTTTACAAAGTACTATTCTTGTTTTTTGTTACAAGCATGGCAAATTTGATAAACGAAAAAAGACCTATAAAGCAATTGATAAAAAGGGTTTAGTATTTGAATCGGCAACTATTTATGAAAATAAAGTGGCCGCATGGATAGAAGATTATGTGAAAGAAAAAGGTTCACGTATTCAGGCACGTGCATCAGCTCTGCTGACAGAATATTTAGGAAATGACCTTTCTAAAATTGCCAACGAGCTCGATAAATTAATGCTGAACGTTCCATCTACCGATGAAATTAATACGACCAATGTTCAGGATAATATTGGCATCAGTAAAGAATATAATGTTTTTGAGCTGCAATCTGCTTTGGCCCGAAGAGATGTTTTTAAGTCTAACCAGATCATCATGTATTTTGCCTCTAATCCAAAAGCCAATCCATTGCAATTAGTTTTAGGTGCGTTGAATACGTATTTCAGCAAGGTTCTAAAATATCATTATGCAACAGACCGTTCTCCCGCAGGATTGGCACGCGAGCTGGGTGTGAATCCTTATTTTGTGAAAGATTATGAAATTGCCGCCAAAAATTACGACAAGTTTAAAACCTTCAGAGTGATCTCTTATTTGCGTGAATGCGATCTCCGTTCAAAAGGAGTAGAGGCAACAGGTAATACCGGCGACGGAGAATTACTAAAAGAACTGATGTTTAAAATTCTGCATTAAATCACACAGGCCAATCTTATATTTCCAAATCTTTTTCTTACGGGATTTCCACATTCTATTGGATTCCGAATTATAATGTTAAAATTTGCCCTCCATTAAATAATCCCTGAATGAAAATTGTTATAGCCGAAAAGCCATCAGTTGCACGTGAATTAGCCAAAGTTTTTGGCGCAACGGGCAAAAAAGATGGATACATTGAAGGCAAAGGATATTCATTCACCTGGGCATTTGGTCATTTGCTGCAATTGGCGCCACCCCAGGATTACGGTTTTTATGGCTGGCGGGTACAGCACTTACCCATGTTGCCGCAAAAGTTTAAACTGGCTGTCCGCAAAGTAAAAACTAAGGATGGTTTTGTTGAAGATCCTGCGGTGCGAAAACAGCTCAATACTATAAAAATGTTGTTTGATGAAGCAACAGAAATTATTGTGGCAACGGATGCCGGGCGTGAGGGCGAGCTGATTTTCAGATACATTTATTATTACTTAAAATGTAAAAAGCCTTTCCGTCGTTTATGGATTTCTTCTCAAACGGATGAAGCAATTAAAGAAGGTTTTAGAAATTTAAAGCCGGGAAGTGATTACGATACTTTATTTAATTCGGCACATTGCCGTTCAGAATCAGATTGGCTGGTGGGAATGAATGCCACACAGGCATTAAGTATTTCTGCCGGAAACCGTTCTGTTTTATCTCTGGGCAGAGTGCAAACGCCAACTTTGGCTATGATCTGTTCTCGTTTTTTGGAGAGTAAAAACTTTGTCCCTCAAACTTTTTACCAGGTCAGTATAATTTTATCAAAAGACGGACAAGCTTTTAAAGCACTTTCAGTTAGAAACTTTAATAAAAAAGAAGAAGCTCAGGAAGTATTTGATAAAGTGCAGGATGTTGAATCCGGGATCGCCGCAGGTGGGTTTATAAAAAATGTTGAATCTAAACCACGAAAAGAACCACCACCTTTATTGCATGATTTGAGCAGTTTGCAGCAGGAAGCCAATCGGAAGAAAGGATTTACTGCCGACCAAACTCTGAATATTCTACAAAATTTATACGAAGGGAAATTAATCTCTTATCCCCGAACGGGTAGCCGTTATATTGGAGATGATGTTTTTGCAGGTGTGCCGGAATTAATAGAAAAAGCTAAAGATCATCCCGACTTTGGGAAACAAGCCGCATTTCTTTTAACCATTCCTTTAAATAAACGCAGTGTAAATGCAAAGAAAGTAACGGATCATCATGCAGTTTTGCCTACCGGGATTTCTCCGGGACATTTAAGTGATGATAAACAGGCGGTTTATGATATGGTAGTTGGCAGAATGCTGGAATCTTTTCATAAAGAATGTATTAAGGAAATAACCAAAATAACGGTCGAATCCGGAAGTTTATTTATGGCCAACGGAACGGTTATTCAGTCCGCCGGATGGCGTTCTGTTTATAATGATGATTCTGATGAAGAGAAAAAAGATGAGGAAAATGCGACTCTTCCAAAAGTAAAAACAGGAGAATATCTTCCAATAGAAAATAAAGCAATTCTAGAAAAGCAAACCAAGCCAAAGCCTCTGTACAATGAAGCCAGTTTATTAAAAGCGCTGGAAACTTCCGGAAAGGAAATTGAAGATGAGGAATTGCGGTATGCCATGAAAGATAGCGGTTTGGGAACGCCCGCAACGCGGGCGGCAATAATAGAAACGCTTATAAAAAGAGAATATATAAGCCGTGAGAAGAAAAATCTGGTGCCTACAACACGCGGACTTGCCGTGTACGATGTGGTGAAAGACAAGCAAATTGCGCAGGCAGAATTAACCGGAAACTGGGAAAAAAGACTTGAAGAGATTAGATCAGGAGCTTCTGTGGTTGATTTTAAAGAAGAAATTAAAGCTTATACCAGAACCATAACTTCAGAACTTTTACAAGCCGGAATTAGTTTGGCAAAAGTTGTTTAACTGTGAAAGTGAAAATTTTAAAAGCGTTAACTTATTCTTCGTAATAAACCTTTATGAAATTAGAATGCTGTCGTGTTTTTAACCATTTCTCAATTTTTTGTTTATCTCCGTAGGAAAGAATTTGTTTGTTTAAAGAGAAAACAACTACTGCCAGTTTTGTAGGAACCGCAACAGAGTCTTTAAACTGATACGAGTCTGAATATGCACATCGGGCAATTTGCGGATATAAAATCCGGATCTCATTTAAAATCTGTTGACCTTTAAATTTTACCTCCTGTAAAGTATCAATATAATTTTCCTTTTCCTGAACTTTCAAATTCAGACGGTTCATTTCAGCTTTTAATTTTTCCACTTCAGAGCTTTTCTGTGTAATTTCATCAAAAGATAAGCCCTGCTGAAAATCAATTTTGGCTTTTTGAAGTGAATATTTTTCTGCCATTTTACGAATTCTGTTTTTCTGAGCATCGTGTAAAGTAGCTCCGCCGTAAATTAATTTAATAGATCTCTTATCAGGATTGATCTCATTTTTGAGCAGATAATTTCCTTCAACAACACTTATACTTTTTACGTAATCTTTGGCACTTTCAGAAAATTTTTCTTTTAAAACCAACTTGTAACCGAAGTAAATACTTGGAATCAAAACTAAGGCGATAATAACAGTGATCCACCGGTTTATTTGTTTCCGGCGAGCCTCATTTACTATTGCACAGATTGGGAATTTTAATATCTGAGAAATTACGATGGTGGAGATTCCAATAAAAACCGTATTGATTGTAAACAGATACATCGCCCCAAAAAAATAGTTGAATTGCGCTGTCGCGAGTCCATAACCGGCGGTACATAAAGGAGGCATTAAGGCTGTCGCGATAGCAACTCCCGGAATTACATTTCCTTTATTTTTACTGGCGATAGCAACAATTCCTGCCAGGCCGCCAAATAATGCTATTAAAACATCGTAAATAGTAGGACTAATTCTGGATAATAATTCTGAATGTGCAGTTGAAATAGGAGTTATTGAAAAATAAGCGGTGGAAGCAATTAAACTTGCGCCCACAGCAAAAGTATATTGGCGTACAGATTTTCTGAATAAAGGAAAATCAAATGTGGCAATGCTATAGCCCATTCCGTTAATTGGACCCATTAACGGAGAAATTAACATAGCGCCAATAACTACAGCTGTTGAATTCATGTTTAAACCAACAGAGGCAACTAAAATTGCGAATACCAAAATCCAAAGGTTTGTACCTTTAAACATGATATCTTTTTCGATATTTTCATGGATTAACTCATAATCATGTATATCCGCTTGCAGATTAATTGTGTTGAGGACTTTGCGGATCCAAAGAAACTTAGTCATGATCGTAAACTTTAAAATATTGCTGAAAAATACAAAAGATTTGGTTTCAGAAGCGCATTTTCAACTGACTACTTTTTCTCTTGGTCATTGCGGGCGTTTTCCCACGTTGTCATTGCGGACGTTTTTTTTTACTGTCATTGCGGGCGCCAGACCCGCAATCCCAAGTACGGAAGTCAGCCGAATGGCTGCAGTGAATATTAATTAATATTCATAAATTCATTCATGCGCCAGTATTACGTTTATATCCTCAGCAATAAATACAATACAGTCCTTTATACCGGTGTAACCAATGATATTGAAAGAAGAGTCTATGAGCATCAACAAAAACTGAATAAAGGCTTTACGTCAAAATATAATTGCCATAAACTGGTCTGGTTTGAAGATCATGAAGATGTTTTAGCTGCGATTCATCGCGAAAAACAAATCAAAAAATGGTTAAGGACATGGAAAAACCAACTTATTGAAAAAGAAAATCCCCAATGGACAGACCTTTCGAACGGTTGGTACGATGTTCCTCTTTCCAATTCAGGAGATGCCGGATCGAGTCCGGCATGACAAAAAGGAAAGGGCGTTAATTGTTATTGCGGGAGTGTTTTTACTGTCATTGTGGACGAGTCATTGCGGGCGCCAGACCAGCAATCCCATTCATGATATGCCGGATCGGGCCCGGCATGACTGCTCTCCGTTGTCATTGCGGGCGTGTTTTTTTATTGTCATTGCGGGACTGTTTTTTTATTGTCATTGCGGGCGTCAGACCCGCAATCTCATTCCCTTCAAGCCCGGCTGGGCCGCATACTAAACCTTTAGTTTAAACTTTTCGTTTAGCAGGTACCCGGTTTCAAACTGAAACTACCGGGTTAATAACCAAAATTATATGGCTATCTATAAAATGCCTCAGACTCTGGATTTCAGAGGGCACATAAACAAGCAAATAGTTATAAGGCAGTATTCCGGCAACAGAATAGTTATAAGCACGTACCCGGATATGTCAAATGTCAAACCTACGGAAAGACAGAAGCATCAGCGGCTGAACTTTAAAGAAGCTCAGGCTTTCGCAAAGCAATATCTTTCAGATCCCGAAAGAAAGGCTTTCTACAATGAAAAGTGCAAGCCCGGTCAAAGACCGCATAATGTTCTGATTTCAGAGCTGCTGAAAAGGGAAGATAAAGAAACGGAAGATCCAATCTATAAGGGAGTTTTTGTAGTTTCAGGCGCAGCAAAACGGCTTAAACTTCGGTGATCCTTCGATCAGAAGGTTATTTGATCGAAGGATCACTGTCGCTGATCTCGTTATGATATTTTTAAGAAGCGGATAAAATGGTAATTTCGGTCATTCTCAGGAATGGAGTCTGATTGATACGAAAGGCGCCACCCCAACCAATCGGCTTTACCGCCTGCCCCCCACAAAAAAATAAATTTGCCGGGAATAAAGTGAGTTTCAGGAGGATAAAGGGGCAGTAGGAACCAATTTTAGTTATGTTTAAAAATATTTTTCCTATGCCACTCCAGATTTTCTAATGCCGGATAATAGTTTTGCGCAAGTGGAAGTCTTATTTTTTTTCCTTCTAATTGTTTCAAACTGTATACATGATTTTCATTTTCAGTAATATGATTTGAAATGATGATTTTATAGTCATTGGAAACAGAAACTAGTCCCCTGTCAAAGGCTCTGTGTAGATTGGGACAAAGGGCAATCCCGTTACTTACTTTATCTTCGTGGGTGATGCTGAAAGGCACAATATGGCAAGCATCGATAAAGCTATGTGCGAAAGGAGATTCCAGGCGCATTCCGCTGAAGCTGCACGTTGAGTCGTAAACTTTTGGAACCAATCTTTTAAACAAACCCCCTCTTACAAAAACATCTTCTTCGGTTTCAATTATAATTCTTTTGTATTGCGCTTCCGGTTCGTTAAGAATAAATTCTTCAAGCTCATGAATGTAACCTTCGCCCTCAGCTTTGCTTTGAAAATAGTTCGATTTGGTTGTCGGAAAATAGGTGTCCAGCAAAACGGTTTTAATGATATTTCGGGATTGTGAATCAAGAAGTAAACTGTAAAGTTCTTCTGAAAAATACCCGTAATCTAAAACTTCCACCAGCTTGTTTACACTTTTGATAGGCGCATTGATTTGGCAACCCAATTTGGGTTGAAGAAACCATAATTGTTGTCTTTCTACTTTTTCACTTTGTAGGTAATAAAAGGGTTGAGTAAAGTCTGACTGATGTAAAGTATTAACTAATAAACGCCAATTCTCCTGAAATACACCGACAAGATCGGCATTTACATATATCCGATTATTGAATACAAGGCCTTTTTCTATTAATTCAATAATGGAAATTAAGAGAATTGGTTTATGAGGTGCTTTGCCGTAGACGGTGTTTGCACGGTTGAGGCGGGTGAGTTTGTGGAGAAATTTATTAAGTAATGTTCTTTCCATTTTATCCTATAGCCAATTTACCGCTCTCTTTCCAAATATATGCTGGCATAGGTTCTTTCAACTTCCACTCAATATTCATTGGTCTTGCACCCCTGGATTTTTGAAAATCTGTTAAACCTAAGAAGACATAAGACATTGTGAACCCATATTATATTTCCCTTGTACAAAATGGATTTCGTTTTTATTTCCACTGAGCAAGGAAAGGAACGATTTTTCAAAATTTTCTGGATGTTGACCTTCGCCATTGTCATAAATAGAAATAGCCGTGTTCATTCTTGGTCCATCCGCCAGTATTTGGATGTTCTTTGCCTGGTTTTTCCTATGACTGGCTAAGTCCCAGTTTTTATGGTCGGGAAAGAAAGTTGCATCGATAGAATTGGTGATTTTCTCTATTAATGCTGGTATTGGAGACGCCTGCTGATTTTCAATAACGCCATAATTATTGTCATTTCCGCCTAAAGGAAACCAATTGTCTTGTTTAAATAACTCCGAATTTGCATCTATAACATGATCAACATCTTGTTGTGTATGTGCATTAAATAGCGAATGAAATAGTTCTTTAGTTGAGATATTAAAAAGAGACATATAAAAAAATTAGTGGTTAAAGTTAACATACATAACTTATAATTTAAATTTATGTAAGAAAAATTATTACTAATTTTTTCAATTTCTTCTGATAAAGCAATTTGATGTGACAGTATATCTTTTCATTCCACCCCAAAAAACTACTCCAACTTTTTAAAAATCTCAGGATGCTTTTCTTTAAATAAATGCGGTTGCATAAAAAGTATCCGGATACTACAGCGAAGAATTCAGCATCGCTGCTAAGAGCATAGGGGTTAATCTATGCTGAAAAAGAATTAAATATTCTGAAGAATTCGGTTAAACCGAAGCTGTATGAACAGTACTTTAAAATTATTTTTTAGATCTGTTAAAATACCAATACATTGGAATTCCGGTAAGCATCAAAACAATTCCAATTCCCGCTTCCCGCGGACGCGTAATAACTGTATTGATAAATAAGACCGAGCAAAACAATATAAAAATGGCCGGTAAAACCGGATATCCCCAAACTTTATAAGGTCTGTTTGCATCGGGCATTTTATATCTCAATATAAAAACGCCAACTGCCGTGGCACCGTAAAACACAAAAACAGCAAAAATTACCATGTCTGTCAGCTGGTCAAAACTGCCGGAAAGAACCAATATGCATGCCCAGACACATTGAAAAAGCAAAGAGTTTACCGGAGTTTGCTTGTCATTTAATTTGGCAACCGGAGCGAAAAATAATCCTTCTTTTGCCATAGCGTAATATGGTCTGGCACCCGTTAAAATAGAAGCATGTGTACATCCTAAAGTTGTAATTAATATCAATACAGAAATAAATAAAGCTCCACTATTTCCCCAAAAACTGCGTACAGCTTCTACGGCTGCTATTTCATTTCCGGCTGAATAAATTCTATTCAGCTCTGGAATGGAAAGTAAAGAAAGATAGGTGGCATTTATTAAGAGATATATGGCGATAACGAAAATCACCCCTAACGCAACACCTTTCGGGAGATTTTTTTTAGCGTCTTTGATTTCTCCGCCAATAAATCCAATGGAATACCATCCCTGATAAGCCCAGAATGCGGCCAGCATGGCTGTAATAAATGTACTGGTTGTAACTGTGGAATTGCTCTCAGAAAAATCAAAGCTCTGAGAAAACGAAGCTGTATTACTGTTTAATCCGAAAATAATAATTAAAGCAATTCCGGCTACCACAAGCAAAAGTATTCCATTGCTTAAGCCAGCACCTGTTTTAATGCCCCTTGTATTTATCCAGCTCAGACCGATGATCAATAAAATGGCCGTGAGTTTTATACTGAAACCTGCAAATGGATAAAATATTCCGGCTAAATTAAATTCGGCCAGAGCCGGAAAAAGAGTGGGTAAATGTAAAATGCTATCTAAGGATTGAGCAAAAACATAAGCTATTGAAGCAATAGCTGCTGTTTGAATAACAGCAAATAAGGACCATCCGAAAATAAAGGCGAAAAACCGGTTGTATATCTTTTTATAGTAGACAAATTCACCACCTGTATCTGCAAGTAAGCCGGCAACTTCTGCGTTGCATAAAGCGCCAATTAAGGTAATTGCGCCAGCAGTTATCCAGGCAATTAAAACCCATGCTGATGAGTTTAGTTCTGCAGCCATGGGGGCCACTTTTTTGTAAACTCCCGAACCTAAAATGTTGGCTATAACAACTCCGATAACATAAAATAATCCCAGCGTTCTGCTTAGATGTTTGGCTGAATTCATATTTTAATTTGAAACTAAGCTAATAATTTTGAGAAAATAAATTGACCGGTAATGGTGTTCAATTAGTTCTTTTTTTAAGAAGCATAATTTAAATAATCAGAACATATAACACTTCTTCGGGTTGATAAAGTAATTCATTTTAAGTGAAACTGTTAATTCAGTTATAGCTTAAGTGCGAAACTTTTCTTTTATTCGCTTAAATAAAAATTTTCTAAACAAACCAAAAAATGAAATTATCTAGTTTAAAATTAACAACTGCAGTTTTAGGACTTGCAATCTTACCCTTATTGTTTACTTCCTGCAGAGCTAAAAAACCTGCTCCGGTACAACCAACTGTAGAAGTTGTAGAAAAAGAAGAATCTGCACCGGTACCTGTTGAAGAAAAAGTTGAAGAAGCTCCGGCTCCTGTAGAAAAAATGCCTGATTTCAATTACCGTAACATTCAGTTTGAATTTAATTCTGCGGTTTTAAAAACTTCTTCTTACGAAGTTCTAGATCAGATTGGTGCTGAAATTAAAAAATACCCAAGTGTGAAATTTGATATTAATGGTCATTCATCCGCAGAAGGTACTGACCAACGTAACCAGACTTTGTCTGTTGATCGTGCAAATTCTGTAAAATCTTACTTAGTAAATCTAGGAGTGGGTGCTAACAATTTAAATGCAGTTGGTTTTGGTGAGTCTAAGCCAATTTCTCCAAATACTACTGAAGCAGGTCGTGTTTTAAACCGTCGTGTTGAAATAGATAAAATCAATTAATAAAATTTTTTTTTTGGAAGGCCGCTTTTAATTAAGCGGCTTTTTTTTGTTTTTTATTTTTAAAATGTTAGAAATTGAATGTGGAGTATTTAATCTCTTTTTAAAAATAGATTCCATTCGCTTTAACTTTTACAGATTTGAAGTGTTGTAAAATTATGGAGAATTTAATTTTTTTACTTGCAAAAGATCCAGACAATGATTGCCGGGATTTGATTTTTCACCGGGATGGAAATTTGCGTATTCGGGTTATTTGTATTGATAAAGAAGATTATAAAATTAATCCGGACGAACTGCAATTCTTTGCAATGAACGATGGCAAAGAGTTGATGTTTGAGACTATAAACTATGATTTTGAAGATCCGGCGATGATTATAGATGCCATTCACTGGTATGCAAATTATATAGGTAACCCAGATTTAGAAATTGAAGCTGAATTGGAAGATAAAGAAATACATAAAGACAATGTTAAGTCACCGCCAAGGCGAAATCATAGAAAATAATTGAGACTTTCTTATTTATAACCTTTGCAATATAAAATCACTACTTCCTTACGATTTATAATATTCTTTCTTCAGTTAAATCAACTCAAGATACTTTTGATTAACCAACACTTCTTTTAAAAGATCAATATTTTGAACATCTAAATATTATTCTGCATTTTGCGATTTCTTAAAAATTAATATGAATTATTGGTTGGTAAAAAGCGAACCCCATAAATACAGTTGGGATAAATTTAACGAGGACGGAAGAACATTTTGGGATGGAGTGCGTAATTACCAGGCCCGGAACAATTTAAAATTGATGGAGAAAGGCGATTTGCTTTTGTTCTATCACAGCAATGAAGGTAAAGAAGTAGTTGGAATTGCAAAGGTGGTAAAGGAATCTTATCAGGATCCGACAACTGAAGATAAAAATTGGGTGGTAGTAGATATTGTGCCTGTAGAACCTTTAAAAAAACCAGTTACACTGGTACAAATAAAAGCAGATGAATTTTTGAAAGATGTGGGTTTGGTACGTCAGGGGCGCTTATCTGTTATGCAATTAAAGCGGGACGAGTTTGACCGCATCATTCAATTGGGTAGTGAATAATTCTGGGTAACTGATCCAAAGCCTCAAGTGTTCTGACACCTTTGGAGAAGCGATGAATTGGCTCAATAGTATAAATTTTAGGATTTGCAGTCCGCTGACTTAAAATAAATATCCTCAGAATTTTGCGAAGTACTCAATCTGAATTTAACTATCGTAAACTAAAAGCCGGGAAAGCCTATTCTGCAACCTTAAAGAAAAGTGCTTTTAATTCTGTTGCATCATCCGGCTTCATTTTGCCACCCAAAATCAGGCGTAATTGTCTGCGGCGTAAGGCACCATCAAATAAGATTTGCTCTTGTTCGGTTTCTGGTTTCAATTCCGGAACCGGAATTGTTCTGCCACTTTGATCTACAGCAACAAAAGTATAATACGCCTCATTGGATTTTACTCTCGTACCAGAAGGAATATTTTCTGCCCAAACGTCCAGGCGAACTTCCACGGAAGTGTTAAAAGCACGTGTAACCTGTGCCTCTATGGTTACTACATCGCCGAGCTTAATGGGAGATTGAAAAGAAACATTGTCTACAGATGCTGTTACCACGATTCGGTTACAATGCTTTTGAGCAGAGATTGCTGCAGCAATATCCATCCAATGGAGTAAACGTCCACCCATTAAATTATTCAGGGTATTTGTATCGTTTGGGAGCACCAACTCATTCATTACAATAAATGAATCTTTGGCTTTTTTAGAAATCAATGTCATATATCCGCAAAGGTAATCTTTGGAAATTATAAAATTGATAATGGGAAGTAAAAAGTATGTTTTGGCTGGTGCGAATTGTAAATGTATATGGCTTTAAGTATTACTTTTCAACAACAATTTTTATTTCCCTGAATTGGTGGACAAGGTACGGTACCATAAGAGCAATAAACACAACAATCTCCTTCTTTTGGTTTCAGAACCGTTTTACAATTCTCACATTCGTAAAAGAATTGACAGGATTCTGTTGGCATTTCTTCTACTTTTTTCTGTCCGCAGTTCGGACAAGTAATTTCTGATTTTAATTGAATTTCCATTAGTATTCTTTTTCGTCAGTTACTTTATATCCTGTTGAGTAAACTGCTTTCTCAATTTCCGTGCGATTGGTTTTTCAGCTTGTAAGAAACAACTATCTTCTCGCCGTATTAATCTGGCTAAAACCCAACAACTCTTCCCAGCGGGAGCCGGGTTTACGATAATAAAAGAAGATCTGATAATTATTTTCAGTTTCAAAATGCGAACCGTCAAATAACGTGTCGTCAATTACGCCATTGTCTGCCCAGACATAATGATAATCAAATACGCCTTGTTTTAAATATTGGCGTAAGTAATATCTTTTCCGCACATCGTCATAATCCATCTTATTTTGATCCGTTAAGCGATAACTGTTAAATTTCCCAACCACGTACGCATTTCCGGAGTTTGTTGGTCTTTGTGCTGCCAAAACAAACTGAATCCAGGCATAATCACCGTCGGTGCGACTGTCGCGACCTTCCTGATTACGGATAAAAAAGGCTCCGTTCTCGTCAAAATTAAAAGTATAACTGCTCCGATCCTGAGCCGCATCGGGCAATAAATAAACATTGTTTAGTGTGTCTTTAGAAATTTTCGATATTCGTTCAGATTGAAATCGCAAACTTCGCGTATCAAAACGGCGGAATTCATTTCCTCCCCAAAAGTCAAAACTCCGCACATCATTATAAACCAATTGATTCGGTCGAATAAAAGTGGGTCGGTTTATAGTTTTTGCAATATCTTCACGTGCGTTTTGCATCACCTTAACTTTGGCATCCAGATATGGATTAGAAATGTTGATGTTCTGGTGGTTCACAATAAAATTGATCTTCTGCTTTTTATCACGCTCAGAAACATCGGTAGAACGGGTAACTTCGGCCGCAATGGTCGTTAAATTTTCCACTACGTAAAAACGTTGTGTTATTAATATTTTGCTTTGGTTATTATCTTCATAAACTTTAAGAAGATAGTTTCCTGAAATTTTCGGTCTGACCGTCAAATTGGGTAAAGTAACTTCGTAATGGGTATAATTTTGAAGTGTATTAAATGATAATCGGTAATCGCTGATGCGATCTTCAGAAAAACTCTCCAGATAATCAATAGGAGAGAGGCGACTGCTTTTCCAGTCAAAATCACAATGTTCTATGGTATATGAAATATTGTGGCTGCCGGCTCTTAAATCATCAAAAGCAAACAGAAGATTCTCTGTGCTGCCCAGAATATACACCGGAATAGATTGTTCCTTTACTTCATTATAAAATTCGACTGTTTTAATTTGCGGGATGTAGATAAAATCTTCATACCGAATCTGCTGTTGCGGAACAGAGCTGTTATCTCTTTTAACTTTTGTATTTTTTTGGGCAGAACACGAAATGAAACTTAGAATTAATAAAAAAGAAAGTAGTTTTTTCATAGAGGCCTTTTAAGGAGTAAGATTAATTATACATCACGTTAAATTTAAGGTTTAATTGCATAGCAGGTTAAACCTTTTATCCGATGGATAGCTCAACCCCTCAGTCCTTTGGACAGCTCCTCTTGAAGAAAGGGGAGCATTTGGTTCTGCTTTCAAAACTTTATTCTGCTAAGTCGTTCGGTTTGATGACTTAAAGCTTAGCAAATTTCCAGTTCAGCAATTCGAAATCACTACCAAGTCTTATCCTTTTTTCCAGGATGAGATAAAGAGATGGTTAAAATTGAAGACCTCAGTATGTTGGTCAGCTCAACCCCTCAGTCCTTTGGACAGCTCCCCTTCAATTAAGGGGAGCATTTTGGCTCTACATTCAAAATTTCATACTGCTAAGTCGTTCGGTTATGTTAAAACCTTTAATCCTTAAATTTCAAGCAAAACTTTGTCCCTCTAAGTCGTTCAGATATGTTTAAGACTAAAAGCTCAACAAACTTCCAGTTCAGCAATTCGAAATCACTACCAAGTCTTATCCTTTTTTAAAGGAGGAGATAAAGAGATGGTTAAAATCCCAAATAAAAGATTCTTATTTCTCCTCAAGTTCCATGATTTCTTCGGCCAAACGTTCCCATTCTGCCTGAGCTTTTAACAACCGCGGACTTAATTGCTGGTAACGCCTGTTTGCTTCAGAAAGTTTCTCCGGATCGCTGTAAATTTCCTCTTTCGCTAAATCTTCTTCAGCCGCTTTCACCTGTTTTTCCTGATCCGAAATATCTTCTTCAAGCTTTTGCAAAGTCTGATTCAGTTTTTTAAGCTCATTTGTTTTGTCCTGAGTGACCGGTTTTGGTTTCTCTTCAACCTTTTTCTCAACTTTCTTAGGAGTATCTTCTATCTTTTTGGGAACGTAAACTCGTTTAGAATTCCAAACTTCATATTCGGCATACGTACCCGGATATTCTTTTATTTCCTGATCTTCAATAAACCAGATCTTATTCGCCACATTATCCAGCATGTATCTATCGTGCGAAACGATGATACAAGTTCCATCATATTGCTGCAAAGCCTGTATCAGAATATTTACCGAAGCAATATCCAGGTGATTGGTTGGCTCATCCAGAATCAGGAAATTGGCGTCAGCTGTTAAAGCCTTCGCTAAAGCCACACGAGATTTTTCACCTCCGGATAAAACCTTGATCTTTTTGAAAGCATCGTCTCCGGTAAAAAGGAAACAACCTAAAATAGAACGTAACTCTGTTTCAGTATGCTTTGGCGCAAAAGCCTGCAACTCCTGAATAATCTCATTTTCTAAATGCAAAGCTTCCAGCTGATGTTGCGCAAAGAACGTTTGCGTAACATTATGTCCGGGTTCAAAACTTCCTTCAAAGTTTTTATCTGCTCCCGCGATGATCCGTAATAACGTAGATTTACCACGACCGTTAGCACCAATCAAGGCAATTTTATCGCCTTTTTCGATGGTAGCCGTAGCATTTTTAAGGATCGGAACTCCGGGATAAAATTTAGTTAAATTCTCAATGCGAATAACATGTCGGCCTGAAGGTTTGCTGAATTTGAAGCTAAAATTAACTGTTGGGTTATCATCATCTACATCATCCACACGCTCCATTTTTTCTAAAGCCTTGATACGCGATTGCGCCATTTTTGCCTTACTTGCCTTGGCTCTGAAACGCTCAATCAGTTTTTCTTCCTGCTTTATTTTGGCTTGCTGATTTTTGAACTGTCCACTTTGAATTTCTCCGCGTAAGCTTTTTTCTTCAACATAAAAAGAATAATTTCCGGCATACGGAATCAGTTTTCCTTTGCGGGATTCTACTATTTTTTTAACTACCCGATCCAGAAAATATCTATCGTGAGAAACAATAATAATTGCTCCTTCGAATGCCTGTAAATAAGTTTCAAGCCATTTAATAGAAGGTAAATCCAGGTGGTTGGTTGGCTCATCCAGCAATAAAATGTCCGGACTTTGAAGTAAAATCCTGGCAAGCATCACACGCATTCGCCATCCTCCCGAAAATTCGGAGAGTGTGCGGTGAGTATCTTCTTCGCTAAAACCTAAACCGGCCATAATCTCATGCGCACGGTATTCAATACTATATCCATCCAATGCCTCAAATTCAACTTGCTTATCGCTAAGCTTATTGATCAGATCGTCAGAATATTCTGTTTCCAGCTTTTTAAGTATGGTTTCAATTTCGGTATGCAGTTGGTTCTGGCGCTCAAAAGCTTCCATAGCCACATGCAAAATACTTTTATCAGATTGATAAGAAAGTAAATCTTGGTTCAAGTAACCCATTTTAAGGTCCTTAGACATAGAAATTGTTCCGCTTGTGGCAGAATAATCTCCAACTATAATCTTTAAAAGTGTGGTTTTTCCGGTTCCGTTGGCGCCAATTAGTCCAATTTTTTCTCCGGGTTTTATATGCCAGTTCGCTTCGTCGTATAATGCTCTTGCACCAATCTCGAACGTGAGGTTATTTATCGCAATCATTTGGGCGCAAAAGTACGGAAATTTGATTTAGGATTTTGGTTTTTAAAAATCAGTACTTCAAAAAATAAAATATACCTTTTCGATACTTAAATAAGTGATTTTAACGCTATTTATTCTGTTTTTTAATCCACATTATTTCCCAAACATGTTCATCCGGATCTTTAAAATATCCTGAATATCCCCAGTCTTCTTCATTAGGTTTATCCTGCAAAAGCTTGCCTCCAAATTTTTCCACTTTAGACAAAATGCTGTCGATTTCATTTTTATCCGCCGCAGCGTAACTTAGTATTAATTCATTTGGAGAAGGATTTAAATTTGGATCCAAAGTAAGTTTGGCAATTTCGCTCCGTTGGTATAAAACCAGCGAAAGTCCGTCTTGCAAGTCGAATGAAATGTGATCGGAGCCGGGTAATAGTCCCAAAGAACCTAATCCCAAACCTTCACGATAAAAGTTCAGTGACCTTTTGAAATCGCTTACCGCGAGAGAAAGAATATTTATTTTAATGCCCATGCCAAATTAATCTTTTAATTTGATCAGTCTCATGTAGTCGATCATTGCCTGATTTACCTCCAGATTCATGTTTTCATTGGCAGGGTCGAAAGTTAAATTCAATGTATGTTTTCCTTTTTTAAAGTACACATGCAATTGATTGCTGTATCCCCAGTCGCTCCAAACATTATTGCCTCTCTGTGGTAAAACTATGGTTCCTAATTCTTTTTCATTTTCAGTTAAACTGCGGATAGCACATTTATTGTTTGTATTTGTTGGCCCGTTGCCGTTGGCATACTGAAAATCTATAGCGTAATTTCCTGATTGTGTTATTGTAACCGGGAACTTAACGGATGTATTTTTGCTTTTGCTTACTTCAACGAATCCCAATCCCGAAAATCCTTTATAAGATTTATCGGATTTCGGATTCGATCTTTCCGCTTCATAAACAGACATCAGATTTTTATTCATAACCCAAACCGGTTCGCTGGCAAAAGATTCCACATTATTGGCATCAATTGCTATAACCTGATATTCTGCATGATCCTTATCAGAAACTTTTAGTTTAGCTTCTGTTGTGCTTTCACTGGTTTTCCCATTTTTCAGAATCTGATATTTCACTGCACTCTCAACCGGTTTCCACCAGATATTACCAGCAGTATAAGATACAATTGGCGCCGCCGGACTAAAATAATTGGCCACTTTATTTATTCCGGCATCAGAAATTAAACTATTAGCAAGCTCTATTTTAATTTTGTGCGTACCTTTTAATCCGGCAGGAATAAAATGCTCAGTTTGTTTTTTCCCGTCAAGGCTAAATTCTTTAATTGTATTTCCATAACCTTCCATTTCAATATTTAAAATCGCATTGCGATATTTAAAGTTACTCAGGGTTCTGTCGCCCTTCATTGCCTGCGGAACAAACGGATGGAGTAATAATCCGGTTGTAGTAAATTCGATACCAAAAATCAATTTATGTATCATACTTAAACTCCCGGATAAGCTCCAAAGCATATTACTGGAATTGATTTGTGTGCCAGCAAAATCGCCGTTGTCGGCAACAAAATTTTCTTTGTTTGTTAAGAATAATGCCGCAGGGCGATAGATTGCTGCAATTGATTCCATTACCTGCGCTTCGTTATTCGCTTTCGCGGAAGCCAAAGCCCAATAAGATTGCACAAAGGGCCAAACGGCATTGTTATGGTACGGCGGGATATTTGGAATTTGAGGATAAATACATGAAATACCGTAAGCCGTAACCGGAGTTTTACTCATCACAGATTTGCTTTGTTCAGCATTTGTAACATCAAACAAAACAGAAAGAGCTTCGCCTAAAGCCTCAGATCGGGGAGAAGTAATGGGGAAATTTCTTCCGTATTGAAATTGCGCATAGTATCCTTTGTCTTTTAACCAAAGTGTTTCATTCATTCCTTTTCTAATCCGGTCCGCAATTTTACGGTGTTGATTTGCCACATCCGGAATGTTAAGCAGTGTTGCCATTTCTGCAAGAACTTTATTTGCCTGAAAATGAACGGCATTTGTCCCCAGATTTTCGCTCATGTAAATATCTGCAGGCTGCATCCATTTCGGGTATGTTTGTTCACGCCAATCCAGAAAAGAAGATTCGCCACGCATCATTCCGGTTTTTGAATCATAGGCATTTTGCAAATCATCTTCAATGGAGTTTTTAATGATTTTGTAAGATTGTTCCAACCAATTTTGATCTCCTGTAGCTTTATAAATTTCCCAGGCGGCAACTGCCCAGATCATACGGTCGGTAGAAACGGGGTATGCGCCGCCCGTTCCGGTATCCTGAATAATGCGAAAATTGCTGTTTACTTTGCGCATCAAACTGTTCATGGCAACTTTCGGCTGCAAATACGCCATAGAAAGAATAATGCTGTAGCTTATGTCGCGTGTCCAAACGCCTGCCCATTCTTTTCCGGTTCGGAAAGTACTGTCGGGCTCCACGGCTTTCATCATTTCCTCTAAACTCATGTTATAGATTGCATCACTCAGCAAAAAGTTTGATTTATACTGAGGGAAAGCAGAAGTATTTAGTTTTAACTTCCAGCTGGCATCTGTTTGTTTCTGGTCTTTTTGGGCATTAAAAACTAAAGTTGTTTCATAAATACCATCCTTATCCGGATCTTTCAATTCCAGATCTGAATGATTTACCAGATTGTCAAAATCCCAGCTTAACGGTGCAGTTCCACCGGCAACGTAAATACCTTTAAAATCTTCTTTAAAAATTTTGTCGCCTTTAAAAGTTGTATAAAAACCTTTGCTTTTAAAATCGTTCAGAATTGCTCGCATATCTAACCGGATCTTTAAACGCATATCCGGTTTTAGGTAAGTTGTGGTTGCAGTTTTCTCAGCTTTTAAATGCTCACCAAATTTGATCAAAGGAGTTTCTGTGATTCCTGGTAATAAGTTAAACTGATGATCTGTGCCCGAGCTCATTTCATTATCTTTCCCGTTAATGCTAAACTTGAAAGTGATTTTGCTGCTTTGAAACTCGTTAGCCGGACTTTGATAATTCGACACTAATTCTGTTGCCGAATTGGCTTTGCCGATAAATTTATTTTGTACGATTCTATCCTTATAAACAGAATATTCTGCAGATTGCCAGATAGGTTTATCCTGCTGTGCTTTGCAAAAGGTAGAAAATAAGAACAGAATGAAGAAGAGAAATATGCTGGAGTTTAATCTCATTGTCTGATGTATATATTTGGGATTTAACAATTTCACCGAATAATTATCCGACATCTAATTTACTCTTTTGTTTTTAACGGAATTGGGAGATGATTGAAAATTTAGGTTAAAATTCAATTTTTAAATTGTTGGTTTAGGAAAAAAATATCTCGTCAAAAAAACGAAATCCTTAAATCCTTTTATCTTTGTGGCATGTATAAATTCATCAAGCCTATTTTATTTCAGTATGATCCGGAGAATATTCATCATTTCGTAACCGGAGGCTTAAAAGCTGCCAACCGGATATGGGGAGCTCAATCTCTTATCGAAAAATCTTTCCGGTTTCGTGATTTGAGATTAGAACGACAGGTGATGGGTTTAACTTTTAAAAATCCGGTGGGACTTGCTGCTGGATTTGATAAAAACGGTGAACTAGTTGAAGAAATGGGACGTTTTGGTTTTAGTTTCATTGAAATTGGTACCGTAACTCCCATGCCGCAACCCGGGAATGAAAAGCCAAGAATGTTTCGCCTTCCGGCGGATGAAGCTTTAATAAACCGAATGGGTTTTAATAATCAGGGTGTTGATGTGGTTGCCGACCGTTTATCCCGCGTTAAGCGAAAAGGATTAATAATTGGAGGAAATATTGGTAAAAATAAAGTTACGCCCAATGAAGATGCGGTTAGTGATTATATAAAGTGCTTTGACCGCTTATTTGATGTGGTTGATTATTTTGTTGTAAACGTTAGCTCTCCCAATACTCCCGGCTTACGCGAATTGCAGGAAAAAGAACCCTTAAAAAATATTCTGAATACACTTCAGCAAAGAAATTCAAAGAATGGAATTGCCCGGCCAATACTTTTAAAAATAGCCCCGGATCTGACAAACTCACAATTAGATGATATTGTAGAAATTGTATTAGAAACGAAAATTGAAGGTGTTATCGCTACAAATACTACTATTTCCAGAGATGGCCTAAAATCCGCGGAAGCGATAAAAAATCAAACCGGTGGATTAAGCGGAAAGCCTTTAACAAAGCGATCTACAGAAGTGATCAAATATTTATCAGAGAAATCTGAAAGAGCGTTTGTAATTATTGGTGTTGGAGGCATTCATTCTGCAGAAGATGCTCTGGATAAAATTGCTGCGGGAGCAACGTTGGTACAGCTTTATACTGGTTTTATATATGAAGGTCCGGCTTTGGTGAAGCGAATTAATGAAAGAATTATTGAGGATATGCAGAAATTTTTAAAACAATAACTCAATATTTCTGGAAACAGAAATTAATAAAATAAAAAATCCCGGCCATAATGGTCGGGATTAGTATTTTGATAAAACTAAAATTAGTTCTTAGCAGCTGACTCTATCTGAGCAAGTACAGCGTTGTTTTTGCTAACCTGGCTTTTTGGAGATTCTAAAGAACGGCTTCCTGTTTCTACGCTACGGGCTAATTTTAACCACTGAACTTCTAAACGGGAAGTAGTTTTATTTTTTCTGTCTTTTCTTTTTAATCTAGTAACACCCATGATCTTAATTCTAATTTTTTTTGAGAGGTCAGGAGCGGATTCGAACCGCTGTAAAAGGTTTTGCAGACCTCTGCCTAGCCACTCGGCCACCCGACCATTTTTAATGTTTGCAAAAATAGTAAATTATTATTGCCTCCCTAATTTATTTTAAGAAATTTCTTTTTATTTCAGAACAAAAAATTGCCGCAGATATTGCAACATTTAAAGATTCTGCTTTTCCAAAGGCTGGTATGGTTACCGGATAAGTAATAAATTTCGAAATTTCTGGTCTTATTCCCCTGCCTTCATTTCCGAAAATTAATACACCTTTTTGCTCGAAAGAGGTTTGGTAAATCGATTCTCCGTTTAGTAAAGCTCCATACACAGGTATTTTACAATTGCTCAAAAATCTCTCCAAATTAGTGTAACGTACATTTATCCGCGGAAGCGAACCCATACTTGCCTGTACAACTTTGGGATTATAAATTTCTGCCGTATCTTCAGAACAGATGATATTGTTAATCCCAAACCAGTCTGCAGTTCGGATTATGGTGCCTAAATTCCCCGGATCCTGGATTCCATCCAGAATTAAAGAGAACTCATTTTGTAATTTCTCTATGTTTAACTCTTGTTGTTCGGGTATTTTAACCAGTGCCAGCACATGTTGTGGCGTATTCAAATTACTTAGGCGGTCTAGGTCTGAAGATGAAATTTGGCTCAATTTAATTTTTTGTGATAAATTGCCCAACTTTGGCATCACATTTTCAGTGCAGAAAACTGAATCAACAATATAATCTGAATGAATAAATTCTGTTACAGATTTAATACCTTCTACAATGAAAAGAGAATGTTCTTTTCTGAACTTTTTTTGATGTAATGATTTAACAAAACTTATCTGAGACTTTGAAAGCATACCTGAATACCCGTAATTTTTCCACTGCAAGTATAATGCTTTTGCTTGTGATATTGAGTAGTTGTAATGCCAGTCGCTTTTTGCCCGAAGATCAGTCGCTTGTAAAAAAAGTTAAAATTGAAGGAGTCGATAAACAGTTTTCAGAACAGGCCTACTTATATGTTCAAAAAGAGGTAAGACCAAATTCACGTCTTAACCTCGCTCTTTACAATACATTTAACACTAAACACGGAGAATATAAAACTACCAAGCTCAAAAAAATTGGTGAGGCCCCCCATATTTTGGATAGTTCTTTAGTAGAAATTTCAAGAACACAAATTGAGCGTTTCCTTGAATCAAAAGGATTTTTTAAAGCTGAAGTTAAAAGTGAAATAACTGTAAAAAACAAACATGCAAGCATTGTTTTTACTGCCGAACAAGGTCCTGAATTTAGTGTGAGAAATTTAGATTTGATTATTCCTGATTCTGCGGTCGCAAAAATTTATAAGTCCAATAGAGAAAGTTTTACCCATTTGCATGAAGGAACAAGATATGATGCAGACTCTTTAAATTACGAGCGTGAACAAATTTTCCAACTAATGAAACGTAACGGATATTTTGATTATGTACGTCAATTTGTTCGGTTCGAAGTTGATTCCAATTTATATTCCAGACAGGCTGATTTAAAGTTGTATTTAGCTAATCCGAAAGATGAAAATTCGCATCCGGTTTACACTATTGAAAATGGATATGTAAATATTAAAAATAGTGAAGGAGAAACTCCCCGAAATGCAAAGCTGGATTCCGTCATGATTGATTCTCAGTATCATTTTGTGGATTATTCCGGTAAGTTCAAACCTTCATTATTAGGTCGTTTTATCTATATAAAAGAAGGGGACAAATATAATATTGCCAAAGAGGAACTTACTTACAACCGTTTGTATGAACTGAATGTATTTAAAAATATAAAAATTGATTACAGTAAGTTTTCGGATAGTACCCACCGCATTACTCCGCGTATTGAAATTATTCCGTTAAAGAAAATGAGCAACCGGATTGAAGGTGAATATACTTTTAATTCGGGTCGTAATGGTTTCAATATTGGTGATACCTATTCAAACCGAAATTTATTTGGTGGTGGCGAGCTGCTCGAAATAAAAGTTAAATATGGAATTTTGTTTGATGCTACAGTGAAGCAAAACCTGGTCGATCGTATTTTTAGCCGCGATTTCCAAATAGGGGCAAAATTTTCGATTCCCAAATTGGTTACGCCAGTTCGGGTTCCTCAATTCGGTAAGAATGGAATTCCGCACACTACAATTTCCAGTAGTTTGCAGTTGTTCGATCAGAAAAATGCATTTTCGAACCGGGTTTTTATCAACTCATTAACCTATGACTGGATAGAAACGAAATATAAAATGCACTCACTTACTGCTGCAAATATCGAATTAAGAAAAGGGGCACTAGATCCGGTTTTCAGAGATTCATTACAGCAACGCGGATTCATTTTATACATTATAACAAATGACAGGCAGTTTTTTAATTTGAGCAGCCAATACTCTTATACTTACAATACGCCCCGACTAGTAACATACGGCAACTTTGTATATTTCCGCGGAAGCGTTGATGCTGGAGGAAATAGTTTGAGCTTACTATCTAATGTTATAAAATTAAAACGAGACACTTTTGGCTCCAGAACTATTTTCAAATTGCCATTTCAGCAATATGTTAAATTGGAGCCTGATGTAAGACTGTATCGGTTTTTGGGAGGCGAACGTCAATTTATTGCCCGGTTAAACGGAGGTATTGGGGTTCCTTTCGGAAATAGCTCGGAGCTTAGTTTTGAGAAGAATTTTTATGCCGGAGGTTCAACCGGTGTTAGAGCATGGCAGGCCAGAACTTTAGGCCCTGGAAATTATAATCGGGCAGTTTTAACCGACACATTACGAACCTCATTGCGGAATCTGGATCAGTTTGGTGAAATTAAAATTGAAGGTAACCTGGAATATCGATTTAAAATAGCCAATAATTTTTTTGGTTCTAAAGTTAAAGGGGCAACATTCACAGACTTTGGAAATGTGTGGCGCTTAAATGAGAATATTTTTAATCCCGGAGGAGAGTTCAAGTTTAATAAATTTCTGGGACAAATGGCAATTGGCACAGGTGCCGGTTTACGTTTTGACTTAAACTATTTTGTTTTACGGATGGATGCGGGAATTAAAGTAAAAGATCCGCAGTTTACGGGTTCAGACCAATGGGTAATTAAATATCTGTTCAATAAAAAAGAGTTTAAAGATAGGTATGAAAATGTAACCAACACGCCGGATAAATATCGTTTTGTCCAATATAATTTTGGTATCGGGATGCCCTTTTAGTACATAGTAATTAGTATTTAGTATCAGGTATCAAGTATCAGGTATAAAGTATCAAGTATCAAGATAATTCTCAATTCTTAATTTTATTCAATTTTCAATTCTTAATTTTATTCAATTTTCAATTCTTAATTATCCCTCCAATTTATTTTTATTCCTGCGTAATAATTCCTTGATGCGGCAGCATTGAAATACCGTCTTCCAAAAGCATTCAAATCATTTCCCAGACTATATTTTTCATTTAATAAATTATCAATACCAGCATAAATCTGAAAACCGAAATTAGATTTGGTTTTAATGGTGGTTCCAACTTTTAGCTGAATTAGATTATAAGAACTCGCAAAAATCGTATTGCTATCGTTTAAAGGAGTTTTTTCATTATAAGCATGCTGAACATAGAAATAAACATTGGATGGAAGCAAAGCACTTAGATAGCTTGTTAGAATAATTCCCGGAACACCTGTCAGTTTATTACCCGAATAATTATTACCCGCAATTTGATAATTATTAAAACGGTAATGATTTAAGCTTAAACTGTTTGAAAACTGCAAACTTCTCAAAAAACGGGTTTGATTGTAAACTAAAATCCAGGCATTTACCTGACTTTCTAAACCTGTTTGGTTTGTGCCACCTGCATTTACAAAAAAATCTTCATCAGATTGGTCAACACGCCTTACAATTGCATTTTTAAGTTTGTATTTGTATACCGAAATGTCCAGCCAGAATCTATCCTCAGAACTTCTGATTCTGATTCCGGTTTCAAGGTTCCAGCCTTTTTCAGCTTGTAAATTGGTATTAATTTCCTGATTAGATGATCGTATTTCAGAAATTGTTGGAGAAGAAAATCCCTTACTTAAAGAAGTTCTCCAGGTTAAATTGTCGTTCAGCAAGTAAGAAAAAGCAATACGGGGCATCAATTCCGCATCAAAATCTCTTGCTTGCAAAGAAGAATTAATCTGACCGAATTTATATTTGAACTGGTTAAGACTTAGCGCAGTTTCAAAAAATAATTTTCCGGCAAAATTTCCGGAAAGGCGTGCAAAATAAAATGTTTGATAAGCTTTCAGTTTATCTGCGGATTGCAAAGTGTCTTTTATTCCATTTCTGTTACCAAAATTTGAAATTTCAGAATCATTTTTTTGAGTTTCTAAACCAGTTTGGATTTGATAAGTTATTCTTCCCAATAACTTAGGCTTATATTCTAAAAAAGTACGCATTCCCAGATTGTTTTCCTTCCGGAATTCATAATTACTAATAAACGGATTTTCAAAATCTGTATGAGATCCTGAAAGAGCTATAACGTGTTTTAGATTTTTTCCTAATTCCGCCTGATGCAACAAACCTGCAAATAAAGTGGAGTTATAAATTCCGGCTTTTTGCTCTTCAGCTCCCGGCAAAGTTGCGGTCGCAGGTCGGGCACTTTTGGGATTAATTTGGTATTGATCAAAAGTTAAACCTCCAGGTGTTTGGTAATTCAGATCCGAATAAAAAATTACGGATCGAAATTCATTTTTGTTAGAATATTTCCATTTCTGGGATGCCTGAACATATTTCCGGTCCATCGAACTATGGTCGCGGTAGCCATCAGACTGCTGAAAACTCTGATTGAGTTTTATTGAATACCTTTTATTTACGTTTAAAAAATTAACGCTTTCGCGGAAAAGTTCGAAAGATCCGGTTTGTAATTCCGCAGCAGCGGATAAACTATCTTTGGTTTTAGGAAAGCTTTTTAAAAGAACAACTCCGCCAGAATTTGCCCCAAATAAACTTCCATCCGGTCCTTTCAAAATTTCCAGTTCAGAAATAGATTGTACATCAATCAGGTTGAGATAGGTATTTCCACCAGCATCCGTTAAGGGAAATTCATCCAAATAAACTTTCACATTTCTAACTCCGAAAGGAGAACGAAGCAAACTGCCTCGAATAGATAAACGATAACTACCGGGTGAACGTTCTTCCATCTTCACTCCCGGAACTGTATTTAAAGCCGGAACAAAAGAATTACCGGCCTGTTTATTTAGTAAATTCTGATCAATTACACTTACTGCAGAAGGTGTTTTAAATAAGCTTTGTTCTGTGATATAAGCCTGAATTTTAACCGCAGGCAATTGCTTTATTGTATCTGTAGTTTGAGCATAACAACAAATTTGCCAAAGTAGAAAGGCAATAAAAGAGCACAGCCTGATCATATTTATAGTTTTTTGCTTACATGCCAAATGATATTGCTGGCATCATCCGCAACCAATAAGGAGCCGTCGGGTAAAACTGCTAAACCAACCGGTCGACCATAAACTTCTTCTTTCTGAATATCAGAAATAAAGCCGGTCAGAAAATCTTCGGGTTTGCCCGATGGTTTTCCATCTTTAAAAGGAATAAACATCACTTTATAGCCCGAAATTACCGACCTGTTCCAGGAGCCATGCTGCGCTATAAAAGCACCGTTTTTGTATTTTTCCGGGAAAGTATTTCCGGTATAAAATGTAAGTCCTAAAGATGCAGTATGAGAACCCAAAGCTATATCAGGAACTATGGCTGTTTTTACCAGTTCCAGATTTTGTTCTTCAATACGCGGGTCTAAATTTTGGCCAAAATAGGAGTAGGGCCAGCCATAAAATCCACCTTTTTTAACGCTGGTAAAATAATCCGGAACCAGATTGTCGCCCAATTCATCCCGCTCATTTACGGCTGTATATAATGTAGAAGTTTCGGGAGCAAAAGCCATCCCAACTGGATTTCTGATTCCGAAAGCATAAATTATTTCGCCGCTTCCATCCGGATTTATTTCCAGAATATTGGCTCGTCTAACTTCGTTTTCCATTCCATTTTCGGCTACATTACTGCCGGAACCTACGGAGATATAAATTTTAGAACTGTCCGGATTGATGATAATATTCCGGGTCCAGTGATTATTGTATCCGCCGGCAGGCAGATTAACTATTTTTTTGCCGATACCTGTTATTTCTGTCTGACCGCTTTTGTAAGGATATTTCCATAAACCATCTGTATTGGCAACATAAAAATGATCACCCAAAATCAGCATCCCGAAAGGTTGATTGAGACCTGAAAGAAATATTTTTTTCATGTCCGGTTTTCCATCACCATTGGTATCTCTTAAAAGTGTAATTCTATTGGCACTTTTATCAAAACGCTGTGATTTTGTGATGCCAATTAAACTTGCCGCAAACTTGGTAAAAGTGCCCAATTCTGTATTTGCTTCCGCAACCAATACATCTCCGTTAGGGCAAACGTACATCCAGCGTGGACTTATAAAATCATCAGCATAACGGTTAACCGTAAATCCAGACGGTGCCACAGGTATTTTACCATCGGGCCAGCCAATTACCTTGCTGAAATTTCTGACAGACTTGGTTTGATTTGCGGGAGGCAGTATGATGGAATCAGATATACCTGTTTGCATTTTTGGCGAACTGATCACCGCATTTTTAGATTCGCAGGACTGCAGCCAAATAGTTGTTAAAAGCACTAAAATTGAAGAAATTTTATTCATTCTTTTTGGATTAAGAAATTTAAAATACCGATTTCAATCCGTCATAAACGGTCTGGAAAAATGTGGGTAAGCTTAAACCGTTACTTGTATTAAAGAAATACATTACTAATAGCAACACAGCGGCAATTAATATAAATTTCCGGAACATGGTTGCCAGTAAAATTATAACCAATGGAACCAATACCAGAATTAGCCAGTTAATTTTTATTGGCCGAAGATCTGCTTCTTTTTTAATAACATAATAAAGCTTGCTATGTGTGCCAAGCTCGTTTTCATGTCTCAAATAAATAAAGGTTGATTTGTCTATTTGTGAAGGGGCAATTGCTACTCCATCATTAAATTTCAAAACCTGTTTAAATCCGTTAATACTGAATTGGAAAATTCCGTTAATGCCTTCCAAAGGAATTTCATTAGCATCTGTTGCAATAATGGCGATCTTTGAATTTTTCAATAGATTTTCTTTGATGATAAAATTGTTAATGGCAATCGATCCTGTAGGAGCGGTATCTGTTTGAGAATATACATTAAAACTGCTTAGCAGGAATAGAAAAAATACGGTAAAAACTGGGATTAACTTCATTCAAATGATCGTTTATTGTATAGTAAAAAACCGACGTGAAACATAATGCCGAAGCGATTCTGATCATCGTCATAATGATTAAGACTTAAGCTAACCGGCCCGGCAATG